>CAZIMH010000348.1:0-3387 GCA_964540155.1 uncultured Saprospiraceae bacterium | reverse complement strand
CTCAAGTTTGAAGAATTACTGACAATTGTTGTATCAGTTTTAGTAATTACTACCCCTTCTTCATTTACGCAGTCAATGTGTTCTATTATTTCTTGTGTTCTATCAAGTCTAAATGAAGTTCTTATTTTATCATAATTAATTCCAGTTTCGACAAGTAGACCATTGCGGAATTCTTTACCTATTCCAAGCGTAGAACTTATCGAAACAGCATTCATTTCATTCTGATTTCTTTGATTTACTAGATTTGTAAGTTCCAAATTGTCAGTACTTAAGTGTTGTAAGTTAAGTCCAGAAGACAATTCTGAAAAGAAATATACTCCTAAACTTTTAGGCTCGAACTTGGGACAAGTTGCAACAGAATATCTTTCATCTATTTTTGTTACTAAAGAAGGCTCTGTCATAGATTTTTGGAGTAGTGTAACCCTTTTAATTGGAGTCAATTGAGTCATGCTAGACACCTCTTTTCCAATTTCATTTATTCTAAATTTTTCAATCAGTTTTAGAGAACTATTGTTCTGGTATGCTTTTAATGGATTGAAAGGATTTGTTACAAATTTTAATTTTTTAGTATTTGAGAATGCTCCATATTCAGCGGTAGGGGAGGGCTTGTCTTCATTTAGTCCTAGCCTTTTAGATATCAATGACTCAATATCATTACCCGTATTACCACTATCCGACATTACATCTGATGTAGATGTTGATACGAGTGCATTTTCTGAGATATGATTATAGGAAGTGACCGAGATTTGCTCAGTAACTTGATCTTTAGCAGACTCTATGTTTGACATTGGTGCAGCAACTGCAAGTGTTTGTTCTTCAGGTGCAGTTGGTATTATGTCAGCTTGTTTAGAGACATAGCTGAATGCAATTAGAGCAGCAGTAATTAGAAAGATAAACCAGAATTTCGGGTTTTCTTTCTTGACTGGAATCTGGGATTCTATCGAAGCCCACATGCCATCAGAAACTTCCATCTCTGCGTTATACAATTTCTTTTTTAAATTCTTGTCAAAAGTATTCAACCTGCTAATTTTATAAGAGTCAAAAATTTCTGTTTCAATAAGTTTCTAGCTTTCACAAGCTGCGAACGAGAAGTGCTCTCACCAATATTAAGAAGTTGTCCGATATCCTTATGACTATAACCTTCAATGACGTACAAGTTAAAAACAGTGCGATAACCATCAGGTAACTCTTGAATTAATTTAAGAATTTCTTCCTTAGATAATTCTTCTATTATACTTGGACTGTTGTCAAAAACATGTGTGTTTTCTATTTCTGAATACTGATGCTTGTTGATGTTTTTTTCCCTGTACTTCAGCGCAGTATTTATTATTACTTTCTTCATCCACGATTCGAAAGATCCAGTACCTCTGAAGAGATGAAGTTTGGTGAAAACCCTAACAAAACCTTCTTGTAGAATGTCTTCAGCTTCATTTCTATCCCTAGCAAATCGATAGCAAAGCGCCATCATCTTTCCAGAATACATGTCAAAAAGCTTCTTTGAAGCAAATCTATCTCCTTCCTTACATAAGGTTATTAACTCACTTTCAGTATAAGTATTTAAACTAAGTGGAGACATGAAGAAGTCTTCTGTTTTAACCAAGACACCAAAATCAAAGAGAATGATGCCTGACTTAGAAATTTAATTTATTCGTCTATAATAGCATCATCTATTATTTCATTACCATCCCCATCTAAATCCTCGAATCCAGTTGCTGGAGGTAATTTGTCAAAATCAACCTTTTCCTTTATCGTTTTGGAATTTTCATCTATCGTTACTTTCCCTTCGCTGAAAGCGCCATAATCTCCTGTAGCGAATTTGTCAGCCTTCGAGAAAAAGTCATCCTTGCCTTCTAACAATGAACCACTTGCATCTAGTGTATCTTCAGCAAAATCCGGCTTTGGATTGGCTTTCTGATCTGCTGCCCATGCATCTGCCTTGTCCATAGTCTCATCTAACTTTTCACTCAACTGATCTTTTACCTCAGACGCTTTGTGCGCTAGTTTATCGGTCACTTTGAGTACCTTTTCACCGACGTTCTCACTCAAATCTTTTGTCTTTTCTAGCAGCTCACCACCTTTTTCCATGACAACACCTCCTACAACTGTGCTAACTTCTCCAGCCTTTGTGAGAATATCTTCACTCTTATCTTTAATTTTTTCTGTCAAAGGATTCTCATTAATATCATCACCTATATCAATGAGTTTTTCCTTTGTTTTTGCCATCAAGTCACCTGTCTCATCCAAAATAGCGTCTTTCAATCCAGATGACTTCTTACCTAATGCATCTACAGAATCAGTTGCCATTTCTTTTGTTTTACCAAGGAGTTCGCCTCCTTCTTCCTTGATAACTTCACCAACTTTCTCTGCTGCAGATTTTGTCACTGCGCTTGCACCAAAAAATATATTCTTTAAGTCTCGAATAATGCCCATGTCTTAGATTAATGTTCAATATGATAAAAATACTAAATTGGGGTCACATTTCAAATGATTCGTTTTAATTAGCAACATCTTACCAAAATGCCTGAAATAACTGATATTCAGTCGAAAATACGTTCGACCATTGAATTATATGAAAAGTTAGTAAGACTAGAGTCACATATAGCAGAAATTGACAGCAATTTGTCAGATTCGTATGCAAGGATTAAATCCTTAGATAAAAAACTTGATAGTGAATTAAAGGATATAGAGGCATTGGAGAAAGTAGGTATTAAGTCTCTTTTTTATAAAACATTAGGCAGCAAGGAAGAACAACTGGATAAGGAAAGACAAGAATACTTAGACCTTTCACTCCATTTCAATGAGCTAAAGAAGGAAGTTGAAATAATGGAATACGAAAGAAAAATACTTAATAAAAAGATTCTTGGATTACCCGCACTGGCAAAGGAATTGACCCTTCTGAAACAAGCACGTAAGGAGGAAATAATGAGAGGAGGTATGACAGAAATCAAAGCTGAATTGATGCTAGCCTTCCAAAATATTGATGTTCAGACTAAGCTTAAGACCGAAATAGGGGAGGCTATTCGGGAAGGAAACAAATGCATTCAATTATTAGATAACATACTAAATCACTTAGCAAACGCTTCGGATTGGGGGAAATGGGATATGAGAGGCAATGATAGAAGGGCTGGTTATATGAGGAAAAAATCAATTGATAATGCGATTCGGATTTTGCCCAATGCGCAGCATCAACTAAATCTATTTTTGAGAGAAATGAATGATTTGGAAGAAGAAAATCTAGGTATCAGTCTTCAGGAGATTCACTTCAATAGATTCAAAGATTTTTTCTTTGATAATTTAATATCTGACTGGATTATCCAGCAAAGAATTAAGAATACCTATTATAACATAGAATCTACTCAGTCACACATTAAGAGAATTATTTTATCA
>CAZIMH010000347.1:0-3388 GCA_964540155.1 uncultured Saprospiraceae bacterium | reverse complement strand
AAGACGGAATCTTGTAAAATGTGTCAGGCGTAGGTGGCTTTACCCATGTGCCTAAGCTACAGCCTACGCCTAACGAGAGGATGACAAAAGCTCCCGCGCTTAAAACCTACAACTTCACCATCCTATCCACCACAATTTCATGTGTATCCTTGGATGTCAACACCAACAAATAAGTTCCACTGAGAAGACTAGATATAACTATGCGTGAATCAATTAGTTGTCCACTAGAAATAAGACTTCCATCCATCTTATAAATAGCATAACTTAGATTGGGTACTGAGGACTCTACAAAAAGCATATCGCTTACAGGATTGGGGAATACTTCTATTGTTTTACCATCCAGTTCATGTACGGCAGTTGTTGCATCTGAGCCATCACAGTCCTCATCTATACCATTGTTAGGAATCTCTTCTGCTCCCGGAAAAATAGCAGGATTTAAATCATCACAATCATTTCCTTGCTCACTAGCATTGGAAGGTATACTGCAAGATTCAAAGGCTCTAGAATCATCGCCATATCCATCACCATCTAGATCAATGAAATACGTTGTAAAGGTCAAGGATTCGTCCACAGCCCCATTGCAATTATTATCCTTTCCGTCACAGACTTCTGAGTTACCAGGAAAAATCGCAGGATCATTGTCATCACAATCTTGATCTACTGAAAACCCATCTTCATCATTGTCTACAATAGTACATGATTCTATGGTATAGAAAAATACATCTTGCGTGACACAACCATCAATTGGATTAGTCCAGGTAAATAAAATTGAATAACTACCAGGTGCTAGTCCATTTGGATCAAAGGTTGGTGGTGCCCATTCAAGAGTTGGCGGGTTAGCTTCTCCATTTATAATAATAGTTGGTATTTGCACATCATGCTGTTCGCATTCTCTAAATGTCCCTAGGTTGTCAAGTCCATTGGGAAATGACACCTCTGGACGTGGACTAGGCCTGCAAAAGATAAATTCTTCGATTTCATTACAAGGAAATGGTATATCCGCTGTTACTCTTAAGGTTAACAAAGCAAATTGGCATGGAGTATTAAATCCGGTTATTTTAATTTCATTTAGCCCGATTATCGTCGTATTTAGATTTGATTCTAATTGTCTTAAATCCAATTCATAATCAAAGGACGAGTTCTCTTCCCATGAGACAACAACTGAGTATCCATCAGCTACACATCTATAATTGGGTATAGGAGGCTGTGTAGCTGGATTTATATCAGGATTATTATCATCACAATCGCCGTCTCTACATACATATCCATCAGACGGGGGACAGGATAATTGCCTAGGACTTCCAGCCCCATAGCCATCTCCATCTTGGTCCAGGTAAAAAGTCTTTAAATTTTCTGGTCGCACTTCTATCTCCAGACATACAGAACTTGTCAGGGTAGAACCGTCATAGACTATAGAATCTAAACAAAAATTATACACACCTAATTCCATTGGAATCTCTACCTGCGCTATAACTTCATCGCTGTATTCTTCGACTGGATTCCATTCGAAAGTAGCACCCCAGGATGCGGTCCATATAAAATTTGCATCTAATCTTGGATAGGTATCACAAGGCATATCGTAGCCTGGAAAATTACCAACATTACCTTGGTGCCTCAGCCCAAATTGTACATACTCTCCTGGGCACACAAAAATTTTATCTGCTGACCTACATACACCAGACAGACTTGCATTCTCTTGTCCTTGGGTAAAGTCATCAGTGAGCACTGCGTCACTGCAGGTACTCCTGGCAGTAATGTGATCTATATCATCTAAGAGCAGCTGAGCAGGTAGTCCTTGCGAGACAAACATTAAACTCAATAGAATTAGAAAACACTGATTTCTCATAGGAAGTTATGAATTGATTAAAAAAATAAGTGAGCTGTTATCAGGATATAAGATATAAAATTGTATTAAATTAAATGCATAATAATCGCGTAAAGTGAAATATATCATACAGTATTCATATTCGGTAAGCAAGCGATAAAGAATTTGTTCAGTGAAAGGACTTTCCACTATCAAGAATTCTCCCTTTTAAGTTTTCAATTTATTAAATTAGTTTATGATTAAGTCATTATATCGATTTTAAAATCCTTTGTTCGGCGTTGGCTGTCGCCAAGCCAAGTGCTTTGTCGCCTACGCTGTAAATAAAATTGAAAATTCCGTTTTCAATCTTACTTAGACTCAGCTATTCATCAAGACGGAATCTTGTAATATGTGTCAGGACCTAAATATTGTTAGTCCCAATTCAAGCAGCTTCATGTATCACATATCTTTGATGATTACTTTAAAGCATCCGTTTCCTTTCTCAAACTAAGTTAGTTGTTTGGCTGTTCATTCAAGATCGAGTCTTGAATTATATGTAAGACGTAGGCGGCAATACCCTAATGCTGTGTTACAGCCTACCACTAACATGGCTAACATGTGACAAGTGAATTAGTAATTAAAAAGCAGAGCTCAGAATCCTTACATATCCCTTTGTTCGGCGTTGGCTGTCGCCAAGCCAAGTGTTTTGCCGCCTACGCTGTAAATAAAATTGGAAATTCCGTTTTCAAACTTGCATAGACTCAGCTATTCATCAGGACGGAATCTTGTAATATGTGTCAGGCGTAGGCGGCTTTACCCATGTGCCTAACCTACAGCCTACGCCTAACGAAGGAACCTAAATCCGTGATGCGAAACAAGACAAGCTTACGCATAAAAAGGCTCCTAACTCAACACAAGTTAGAAGCTCCTTTTAGTTTTTCATTTTCAAATACCTAATTCAGAAAACTCTCGTTATATTCAACTAGATAGTCATTGAAAAAAGTCTCAAAATCGATAACTTCATGATACTCATCAACATATTTATCGTAAATAAATATTCTATTATAATTTAATTCCCCATATCCAATATAGACAGATAGACAGCTTTCGCCTTGTCCTATTTTGATAATTTCTTTATCCCTTTCTTTTTTATACTCTTCTAAATAGAAATTCTCCGATCTTAATCTACTTTGAAAATGAGCCATGTGTTCGTAAGATAAAAACTCACTAAATTCATCTAAGGACTTTGTCATATTATTGGGATTCAACATCAACACAGGTCCTTTTTCATTTCCTTTTAAATATACTCCTCCATGGACCTCTCTAAATAATACATAATCAGAAGGGATTTCGATACCAAATTTCACAGCGAAATCCTTGCTTTTTTCTTGTTTTTCAATTTCAATTTTAGAAAATTGCTTTTTCAAATTCATAGTTCTTAAATTATTATTTACAGCCTTTCTTATATAAATGAGTTTGTTCTGGACCTGGAAAATTATGTTGTCCGTTTTGGCTTGAAATTGCACCTCCTTTGTTCGGCGTAGGCTGTAGCATGGCTCATTGCCTTGCCGCCTACGTCGCATA
>CAZIMH010000346.1:0-3397 GCA_964540155.1 uncultured Saprospiraceae bacterium | reverse complement strand
AATCCAATGACAGGTATCGATTTGCCTCTTTCTATAACTCGTGGCTATGGCCTAAATTTGGGAGTAACGGCTTCCTATAACCTAATAGATGGCGGCTTAGTTAAGAGTAATATCGCTAATGCAAAACTGGAGCAAGAAATAGCGAACCTTTCATATGAAGATGTAAAGACTGATCTTGAAATCCAGTTATTGAATCTGATAGATACCTATAATACTAATATCAACCTTCTCGACATCACAGAAGAAAAGCTTGTCCTCGCAAAAGAAAACATCAAGATTGCTGAAGAGAGATTTAAGTCTGGAGCGATTAACTCTTTTGACTATAGGAATATACAGCTGACTTTATTGAATACCTCATTCACGAGGTTAAGCATATTGTATGATCTCATTGTGACTAAAAGCAATATCGATTGGCTTACAGGTGAGTACAATCAGATTAATTAAACTTCGGCAAGAGGTCGGGAGACCTTTGTCTGAACTAATGGACTATTCAGTTGAAGGTGTCTTCACCTCTCAGCGTAATCAAGGGTTTCTAAATCGTAAAGACGCCTTTTGGCCCCTGAATAGTCACTTTGATTTGTGCTATTGAATTCGGTATGATATTAACATCTATATTCAATTCATGGAGTACTGAGGTATAGATTTGTGGCTCAGGATGGTAGAATTCAATTTTTTGCAGTGTAGCAGCCACTGGTAGGTCCAAAGTTGGGTGTGCAGTATCTTCTGACCAATCTATAAAAAATGGCATTAGTTCCACTTCTGGGCTACTCAATGGCATGAGTAAATCCCATTTCATTATAGAACCATCCAATTTAGTCCGTGCACCTTGACGCAAATTGCCCATATCCAAATTGTACTCTTTTGAAATAGCTTGTTCTCTTTGTATATCAATTGACTTTATGGCCCATCGCGTTACTTTAGGTTCTTTAAGGAAATCTAATCCCATCCACACATCCGATTTAGACAATTCATTATTGTGATCTTTAGCGATGATTTCAAAATAGCAATGATCTCCTAGATTAAAAATAGCATTGTGTGTTCCTTGATGTTCGTGCTTACCTCCCATGATGGCCTCTATTCCATAGGCAGATTTAAAATGAGCTACAGCTTCAGATAAATTATTTACACCGTAGACAATATGGTCTATCTTATATTTCATCACACTAGCTTGTTTTTTTAATTCTATCTAATGCTTGAATAGCACTATAAACAGCGCCATCTAAATACCCTGGATTAGCAGTCGAGGTTTCAGTACCACTTATTATAAAACGGTCATTCAAGTAAGTTCTTTGATATATGCTATGACCATTATTCTCATGTGGTAGGATGTGACTGCTATATGGATGATGCGTATCAGGGTCTGTGGCCCAAGTCTTCTCATAATATTGAGTATATGCTTTCACCTCATCGCCGTAATATCTTGTTAGTTGACTGATATTTTTCTCTAGTCTTTCTTCCCTACTAATCGAATAGTAGTTCCCATTCATAAATCCCATTAAGGCATACTGTGAATTGTCTACATTATTATGCTCATACATTTCTGGAATAGGTCCTACATTACTCATTACGGTTGCAGATTTACCGAGCTCACGCCAAAAAGGAGATTTAAAACTCAATGCTATTTTAATAGATTGGCTCATCCATGTATGTGTTTTTTCTGCTACAGATATCAATTCATTGGGTAATTGTGGATGGAATTCGATGGTGCCTATAAGCAGTTGAGGCGGAAGCGTAGATACAATCTTAGAGGCTTGATAGGTGGACTTATCCGTGATAAGACTAAGTGTATCTCCCTGTAGAGAAATAGATTTTACTTTTTCATTGAGTCGAATGCGGCTCTGACCGATAGTTCTAGTAAGGGAATTTGCAATAGTATGTGTACCTCCCTTTATTCTAAAGGAAGGACTGTTATTAGGAGGCAAGGAAACAAGATATGGCGGGCTGGTGGAAATAGGTTCTACTATTGCCTTGTCACCAAATTCTTGATGAAAGGTTTCAATTTTCAGTTCATCTAGGAGGTTCAACAAATGCTTATGTTGCAATCCTAACCAAGTTGCACCTAATTCTATAGGGATGCCTTCCTTTCCGATTTCCGTTAGGACTCTACCACCTATTCTTGGACGTGATTCTATGATGATAAAATCTTTTTTCTCTCTTTCTAGATAATATCCTAGTGTCAACCCCGTAAGGCCAGCTCCAATAATAATTATAGGATTATTAATTGATGTGCTCATAGGTGGTGAAGTGAAAAGAAGAGTTGAAATATGGTAAAAACTAACTGCCGATAGTGTTTCCTGTTTCAATCAATTCTTTATAAAGAGTTGCGTAGGTCCATTGTTATTCGCTACCAATAGGCCATAGCCCGCAGGATGAGGAATCACTGCTATTTCCTTAGCATTATAATTCATCATCAATCCTGATGATCTAGTATCTATTGATAGGTCGAACGTGCCATCTCCCTTTCCGTACAATATATGGCCTTTGCCTGCATCATAACTAGGCGTCTCTGGTTCTGCATTGAATATATTACCAGCGACTATTACATCAAGATTCCCGTCCCGGTTGACATCCATTACTTCCATGTCCAAAATCGGAGACCATTGTGCCTGAAATGGTAAAGGCATGACCTCAAATCCATCACCCTTGCGGAGAAGTACCAGAGATTCAAAGCTAGTAACCGTCATAGAACCACAAGAGGAAACTTTGTCCTTACCCAAAATATCAACTATGGATGAAGAGGCAAACGATTCATAAGTGCCGAATTTATCTAATAGGCCAGGCATCTGCTCAGAAGAACACTCTTTACCTCGAACTGGAACAGTCTTGCCTTTATACTTCTTAGTTAAAAATATATCATGTGACCCATTCCCATCAAAGTCATCATACAAAACATTTAATGGCTTTGTAGAAGAGGCATGAAACTTATTATTGAGTCCGAGATTACCCAGAATAATATCGTCCTTGCCGTTCTTATCAAAGTCTCCAACTTTCACACTGTACCACCACCCGCTCAAATCATCCAATTGTGAACTCTGCATTTGTGAAAAGCCCTTGGAACCATCATTAATAAATACTATAGGTGAAGACCATTCTCCGCAGACGACAAGATCCATGTATTCATCCCCATTAATATCTATGGGAGATGCACTTGTAACCATATTTGGTAGAGCACCTTTAAATTTCGGAGAAATAATATTGCTGAATTTTCCACCAGTATTTTCTAGAAGATAACTCTCTGAAAGTTCGGGATATTTACCTGGATTATTACGTCCTCCAACAAATAAGTCGACATCACCATCATTATCAAAGTCTAGTGGGACAATAGCCTTCGTGCTAGTGTTTACACCCGTTAGCGCTTTCACATCTCTTTTGAATTGGCCGTTACCTTGATTGAGAT
>CAZIMH010000345.1:0-3402 GCA_964540155.1 uncultured Saprospiraceae bacterium | reverse complement strand
AAATGCCAGATGCATAAAGCTCTAAAAGCGTTATTTCATCTGGCATTTTGAGACCAGTATTATCTCTATATATTGCTATTCTACCACTTTTGCTCCTTCAGGCATCGCTAGCCGGAGAAAAAAGTAACTGTATATCCTAGCCAAGCCATCTCATAGCGATTGCTAAATAAAAATCCATTCTCATATCCAAGTGCCGTAGGTGCGACACAAGGAATACACATACCTCACTAGGGATGCATAAGATAGACTAAAGAGATGTCTCTCCTACGGAGCTACTAATCTATCACTCTGTCTAAGTTACTAAGCTTTCGCTCCTACGGAGCTTGAGGGTAACTATGTTGTAAAGTTAACCGAACACAAATCCAAGCGCCGTAGGTGCGACACAAAAAATCACCGTTGGTCAAGACTCGCCTGTCTCGAACTAGTTGAAAGGATGGTCTGGATTGCTTTATCACCTAGCTAATACTTTTGTATCTTGCTCAAATAATAACTTTCTAATATGCTTGTAAAGACGTTTGCCGCAGCGGTCCAAGGAGTAGAAGCTCAAAAAATCATCGTCGAAGTAAATGCAGGGGGAACTGTAGCCGCTGGTAAACAAATGTTCTTTATGGTGGGTCTACCTGACAAAGCTGTCAGCGAAGGATTCCAACGGATAGAGGCTGCCGTCAAAAATGTAGGTTATAAGATGCCTCGCATGAAACTCGTGATTAATCTAGCCCCAGCCGACATAAGGAAAGAAGGGTCTGCATACGACCTACCCATATCACTAGGCATCCTAGGTGCTACCAAGCAAATAGAATCAGAAAGTCTGGAAAAGTATATGATCATCGGCGAGTTGGCCTTGGATGGGAGCCTACGTCCCATCAAGGGAGCACTGCCTATTGCGATACAGGCTCGTGTAGACAAAATGGAGGGGCTCATACTTCCTTATCAGAATGCTCGGGAGGCAGCTATCGTAGATGGCCTTAAAGTATATGGTGTCAAAACCATTATCGAAGCTATTTCTATTCTAGAGGGCCAGCCATCCATTCTCCCCTACGAATATGATACTCGGGAAGCATTCAAAGATCAAGTAAGTGATTACAAAGAAGACTTTTCAGATGTCAAAGGTCAAGAGAATATTAAGCGGTCACTGGAGATTGCCGCTGCGGGAGGTCATAATGTGATATTGATTGGACCACCGGGCGCCGGAAAAACGATGCTCGCAAGGCGCTTGCCGTCTATTCTTCCCCCACTAGATTTGTATGAGGCGCTGGAGACGACCAAGATCCATTCCGTATCTGGCATCTTGGGTGCTGAATCTTCATTAGTGACACAGCGGCCATTCAGGTCTCCGCATCATACCATCAGCGACGTCGCTCTAGTGGGTGGCGGCTCCAACCCTAATCCAGGAGAAATATCCTTAGCTCATAATGGTGTGCTGTTTTTAGATGAGTTGCCTGAGTTCAAAAGATCCGTATTGGAAGTACTACGACAACCCATGGAAGAGCGCAAAGTGACGATTTCACGGGCTAGAGTAACTGTAGATTATCCTTCAAGCTTTATGTTAGTCGCTTCTATGAACCCCTGTCCTTGTGGGTTCTATAATCATCCTGAAAAAGACTGTGTCTGTGGCGCAGGTGTCGTCAAAAAATACTTGAATAAAATATCTGGACCATTACTGGACAGAATTGATTTACATGTGGAAGTAACACCAGTGTCTTATGACGAATTAGCAGAATTCCAACCAGCACAAATATCCAGTGAGGATATCGCTAAACGTGTGGTCGAAGCTCGAAAAATTCAAATAGAAAGATTCAAAAAATTCAAAGACATTCACTCCAATGCTCAGATGCCTTCTCGCATGGTTAGGGAAGTATGCCAGATAAATAAAGCTGGGCAAACCCTACTTAAGACGGCCATGACCAAACTACAACTATCTGCCAGAGCCTATGACCGCATTCTAAAAGTTGCTAGGACAGCCGCAGATTTAGGAAATAGTGAGGATATCAAAATAGAACACCTCGCTGAAGCTATCCAATACCGTAGCCTTGACAGAGAGGGATGGGCAGGCTAATGTGTCAAACTATTTACTTTTAATTTTATACTGAACAATATGAACCTCTTTTTTGAGTTAGAATAATAAAGCTAACTCGATTGCGAATTCTACTACTTCTGCTTATTCTTCCTCATTTTCTCTTGTCGCAAGTCACTGTGACAACAGAATCCTTTTCAGAGAACAGATGGATTCTTAATAGTAATATCACCATTCCAGCTACAAAATTTTTTATAGCCGATCCTACTCCCTCCACCTTAGATGACCCTAGTGAACCAAAGGGATTCTTAGAATTATTCTCTTCTATTGGTGTAGGTTTCAGTTTTAATTATGGAAAGGCTTCCTTCAAAAGGAATGTCGACACTCAAGAACTAATTAATGATGAAACAATTTTCAGCAATCTGATAGGATTGCAAGTTGGCGTATTATATTCTAGTAAGCTCAGTATGGACAACCAAAATAATCTAAATGACTTTTCACTTTATACTGGCCTCAATATTCTGGATCTCCAAGTTGGTGCTGGATATGAGTTAGGGACCAGGAGACCGAATGCATCCAGATGGTTTATAAGTGTCGCCTATGGCATACCGTTATACAAGCTGACTGGTAAGGGCAGTTTTATTTTTACTAAAAAAGAAAAATCACCTCACCATCAATCAGATTCGACTACCGCCGTAGAGATCGCCGGCAGATAAATAATTATATCTTTTCTATTGTCTTCAGATATTCTATCGCCTTATCTGTATCCAGGTGATAATCATTAAATACCACTTGCCCTTTCTGGTCTATAAATATAAACCACGGTGTACCTCCTGTTCGATAGCTATTCATTGTCATAGATCGATGTCGACTGGTCGCATCACCTGGATCATGTCCAAATGGGATATCTAACTCATACTGCTTTTGTATCTCTACCATCCTGTCATAAGTATTAGAGCTCTCCCCTTCGAAGACAGTTTGTATTGCCATAAAGGATACATTAGGATTATCTTTTAGAGCAGTAGACATCTTTTTCAAAGAAGGCAAGCCTCTGCTATGGCAGCCAGGGCACCATGCTTGAAAACAATAGATGACTTTAAATTTTCCGTTCATCTCCCCTAACTTAATATCTTCTGTCGCCGCTCCCTGACCATCTATCCATTGGCTGACTTTAAGTTCGGGGGCTGATTGGCCTACAATTCCATATCTGGTAGCACGATTATCCATAGATAGTTCTTTTTGTAAATCCTGACTATTTCCTACACTGAGGGTGCCAAGCATCATCATAAGTGATATCAATTTTATATATCTCATGTCTTTTCAATTTTTTAGTATCTGATAATTAACGTTATATATAACCTCAGGACTTAGGATGTAGTTTCTGACTT
>CAZIMH010000344.1:995-3406 GCA_964540155.1 uncultured Saprospiraceae bacterium | reverse complement strand
AAATATACCGTTTGGTGATTCTAGAATTTGCATATTAGCATTCTTGTAATCTTGGCTTGTCGCACCGTGCCACTCTATTTTCCAATTATACTTATTTACCCAAAGATTACTTAAGCACTTTAGATATGAATTGTAACGTAACGAATTTCTATAAGCAATAATAGAATTGTCGAACGTATCGCTATTGAATTCGATAAATTGGTAAAAGAGATTGGAACTAACTCCAACGTTAAAATAGATAGGTTGATATTCTTTATCAAGATATTTTGCTTTTTCTAAATAACCTAAGCTATTAACTTGGATAGGTGATAGACCCCAGTTCCTAAAATTTAAATATTGATTTAGATTTTTGAAGTTATAAATATCATATATGTATTCAAATCGAAACTCATGTCGTTCGGTATCATGATAAAAAAGCTTTGTTGCAATGAAATTGTTTAAAGGAATGTTTGAGTATTCACCAATAATATCTCCGAATACATGTACCCTTCCTTTTTCAAAGTCCCTCTCTAATGCTTTGATACATTCTTGTTCATATGAATAACCTGTATACCTACAAAAGTCTTCACCTAGAATTTCAGCTATACTATATTTTTTCGATATCTGTATGTATTCTGTAGTGAATGACAGTAATTTATCTTTAACAGAATTCAGTACACTTTTTTCACTTAGCTGAGAACAATTTAAAGGTATTATAAACCTCAAATTATCATTTTCGTTATATATTTTAAACCTTTTTATCATTGTCTTAGCAGGTTCACCATTTAGTCTAGGTATTCCGCTCGATGAAACAATATCTAAACTTAGCCACCCATTTATGTCAGTGACATTTTGAAATTTGGGATTTTTAGCTACTGTTTCAATTGCTTTCATCATTTGGTTGTTCTTGATAACATCATCAATATACCAACATTTCAAAACAATATCATCAATAATTGTTTCTGAAAGACCTCTGGCAAGCAATGCATTTCTCCGCTCAGCGTAGACTGCAGTCAAGCACCAGCGCAAAGCCGCCTACGTCGCCGTAACTAATTAAACCCACCTTATTTATCTATCCCTAAAACTCCTCTATAAAATTACCCCATGCCCAGCCTTCCGTACCCGCGTACCTGATGCGGCACCACTTGCCGGCTTTGCCATTGAGGTAGAATGTCTTAGTATCGTAATACATAACCTCGACTTCGGAATTCGAAGGTATACGCATAACGACACTGCTTACTAGAGAGGGCTCAGAACGAAGATTCATGGTTTCGCTATCTACGATGACCATCCCACGCTTGTAGGTGCCTTGACCTTGTAGTTTGTTGAGCTCAGACTGGAGTGAATCTATAATGGCATTTTTTTCTGCCAGCAGTCTTTCTTGGTCTTGTGCTTTGGGGTTAGGGATTTTGGAGAAGAATGAACCAAGGACTTCTGTAGGGCTCTTCTGCGCAACGATACTTGTAATGAGCCATATCGCAAGAACACCAAACACGATGATATAGGCCCACTTTAAAAGCGGGTTACTTGATTTTTGGCCATACCTTGCTCTTGCCATTTCTAAGAATTTGGGTAGGAACTGGGAGTAGCCTCCGTCATTCCTGACTATCGCTGTCTAATATATGTCAGCGAATGCAAAATCAACTTACATAGTGGCAATAAAAGTGCCATAGTGGCTTAGAAAAGAAAGTTTTCAGCGCTACTCCAATGAAAAAGACCCATCCTCAGTGAAAGGACAGGCCTATATTGACATATTTCTTAATAGGAAAATGACTACTGAATAGAAAAGTTTATGTCCTCACTTGTAGATTCACCCTGATCATCAGTGGCTGTTAATACAAAAAGATAATCACCAGATGGCAAATCAGATAAATCAATATTAACGGCTATATCAATATTTGACCGATCCATAAATGTAGATAAGTCAAAGTTTTCTTCCAGCAGTGCTGTAGTCGTCTCACTTGACAGCACCAATGAACTCACTTCTACATCATCCGTAATCACAGCCTCCAAACCCAATATAGAATCCAGGCCTAAAATTGAATTTGGTGTCGGTGCATTTATGGTAATACTTGGTGGATTATTATCATCTCCACAACTGCTTAGCAACATTCCAAAACTGAAGATGATTATAAGGCAACATAGATTTTTCATAGTAAATTTTTAATTTGATAGAGATATAACGGGATTATCAATCAGGCTTAGTATACAGTAAGAGAGAAAATTGCAGTCTCTATTTTTTGATAAGTCCTGTCTTGTGTAGGATAGTTAATTGAGGGCCGTAGGTCTTAGCTATATTCTCTTGATTGAATTCTGTAGAAGTATCTCCGTAAGCAATCAATCGCTGATTGAGTAAGATGACTTTATCAAAATAAGTCTCCACCGTAGATAAGTCATGATGGACCACCAGAATGGTTTTACCCTTCGATGCT
>CAZIMH010000344.1:0-985 GCA_964540155.1 uncultured Saprospiraceae bacterium | reverse complement strand
TCTCCTCGGTCAAGATATCTACACCGACAAAAGGTTCATCGAGAAAGAATATATCAGCTTGCTGGCAAAGGGCTCGTGCAATAAATACACGTTGTTGCTGTCCGCCTGATAGTCGTCCAATTTGTCGATTAGCGAGCTTAGATATTCCTACCAATTCCATTGCTTCATCTGCGATGGCATGGTCCTCCTTATTCATTCTTTGGAATATCTTTTTGAAAGGATATCTGCCCATAAGTACGATGTCCTTTACCGTGGCAGGAAATGACCAGTCCACTCCCTCCTTCTGCGGCACATAGGCTATTTTCTTTCTTACGCCGTCTATATCATCACCCATAAAATCTATCTGTCCCGCGTTATAATCTATCAGCCCGAGAATACATTTGAATAAGGTAGACTTGCCAGCACCATTGGGGCCTATGACGCCATATACATTTCCAGACTCTATCGTGAGATGGATGTTAGTCAGGACTCGCTTGGTGCCATAGTTGACCGATAGCCCTTTGACGTTAATATTAGCATTGAGTCTTGTCACTTATTCATTCTGAATATTAAAAATAGTAGACTGATCAGCATGATGGCGCCTATAATACCATACATTAGAAAATTGCCTGATCCTTCGGAAGGGGCATCTATCTGAGCTACTTCATTCCCTAGAAGCGCTTTGGTGATGACATCAGTATTGGATTTCATCATATTATAATAGGAGTCTCCATCACTTCCTTTCTTGCCTATAGAGTCTGCATACAATGAGCCACCAATCTTCACCTTATTATCTGAAGCGATTTGATTCATCAATTTTGGATTGACTGTAGATTCTACAAATATGGCGGGCACCCCAGAAGGATTGATAATTGACATCAATCTTCTGAGGTCAGAGGTCTGCGCCTTGGCTTCAGTAGAGGTGCCCATCACGCCTTCTATTTGCAGGCCATATCTCTGGCCATACTAACTGAAAGCATCATGTGATGTGATTAATATTCTACGC
>CAZIMH010000343.1:0-3408 GCA_964540155.1 uncultured Saprospiraceae bacterium | reverse complement strand
ATGATTATGGTTCACTGGTTCATATATTTTTCCTAAGTTGGTAGGACTATGGTAATTCCAGATTTAGACTTGGCACTCTTCGAGGTACAAATGAGCCATTTGGCAAGTGCTGAGGTAAAAGACAAAAGGTGGTTACAGCAAATTTTCCAATGTTACTCCTTGTTTTTTGAAAAATTGACCACTTCTAATTCTATTGCGTTTACCACCTTGTTTTCACGGATTGCGTATGCAGGCGTGCATTACAATCTAGCTGGCAGTCTGATTTTTGAATCCCATTACTTCCGCAAGATGATGGAAAAGGGTGCAGTGGATGATGAGGAGGTTGAAGATTTTGGAAACTTCGGATTGTATCTTATTCATACAATAGCGCTATCCACAACCAATTATCCGTGGAAGCAAGATTATTTCCGCCCATCTCTTAGCCTAGGAAATCGAGAAAAACACAAAACAGAATACAAAAGGGTAGTGGAAGGACTGCTTGTGAGTATCAGTGATGATGTCCAACATTTTTCTATGATCACCAAAGAGGATCCAGATGATGTTATCACAGTATCCCTTGAAACCACAGAATTACAAAAAGAGCTTAAGCAGGTCAAAAAGTATATGACACTCCCTTTGGTGGTGAATATGGTGGATGTCACTTTCTATGATGACCAACCAGCTACTGCTAGAGCGATGGTTCTGAGACCTGATATGCTATTTGGAGTTACCTCCATCTCCGAATGTTTTTCTACTGCAGGCGCTACGGCCTTAGCCTATCTTGGTAGAAAGTTGATTCCATCAGATTCATCGGTCCATATGCTAATCGGGAATATAGTCAACCAATTTTTAGATGACCTGATCCATAATCCTTCTTTGCAATTTTCAGATGTGATGCAACAAACTTTCAGGATGGCCCCTGAAGCTTTCTCATTGATGACGGACGCAGAAGTCAAAGATTGTATCTCGAAGGTCAAGGTGCATTTTGAGAATTTGAAGAAAGTTGTGTCCTCAGAATTGTCGGAGGCTGGGATAACAAAAGAACGATCATATCTGGAACCGAGTTTCTACTCTAATGAATTTGGACTACAAGGCCGTTTGGATTTATATCATTATAATGAGCGCCAATCGAAATCAGATATCGTAGAACTTAAAAGCGGCCGCCTCTATCAAGCTCATAAGTATGGGCTGAATCAAAATCACTATTTGCAGACCTTACTTTATGACCTCATTCTAGAATCGGTATATAATGGCAAAGTAAAGTCCACAAACTATATCTTGTATTCTGGGCATGATGGCAAGAGACTCAGGTTTGCACCCAAGGTGAGAGATAAGCAGCTGGAAGCAATGAGGATAAGAAATAGGATTGTGCTCTTAGAAGAGATTCTGACAAAAGTGGATGATGATAATTATGCTTATATCCTATCCAGACTTGACCCCAAAAATATTCCAGAAGGCTACACCTTTCTCAAACGCGATGCAAAGCGCTTTTGGGATGGTTATGGCAGGCTCACTGAAATGGAGCAATCATACTTCAGGAATTTTATTTCATTTATTTCGAGAGAATTCCAATTGTCTAAAATAGGCCGCCATGGTATATATACTTCTAATGGCTTGGCATCTCTATGGTTAGACCCTATGATGGAAAAGGCAGATATGTTCACTATACTATCACATCTGGAGGTGAGTTCTAATGATACCGATGCGACAGTGCCTACCCTCACACTTACCTTCACAGACGCTAGTCATCGACTTTCAAAATTCAGGGTAGGGGATATTACGGTGCTTTATCCTTTTGAAAGTGAGGAGGTTTCAGTTTTAAGTCATCAATTATTTAAATGTACTATCCTCGCTATTTCATCAGAAGGCGTGACGGTTAGATTGCGAGCTCGCCAAAAGAACTTCGATATATTTAGAAAGTATCGTTTATGGAATCTTGAGGCTGATGTATTAGATAGCGGATTCAGAAAACAATTCCATGGGCTCTATGAATATATGATATCAAAAGAATCCTACCGTCTAAAGATATTATGCGCTGCACCGCCTGAAAAACCAAATGCCTATACGGAATATAATCCTGAAGGCTTGACTAAAGAACAATTGACTTTACTCAATAGGGCATTGTCCTGCGAAGATTATTTTTTACTTTGGGGTCCTCCAGGTACGGGTAAGACGAGCATAATGATAGCTCAAATGATTTATCATCTATTTCATCATACTGAAGAAACAATCCTGTTACTGGCTTATACGAATAGAGCTGTGGATGAAATATGTGCAGCAGCAGAATCAGTCATCGGTAAAGAATACATCCGAGTAGGATCAAGGTACTCTACTGCAGATAATTACAAAGACAATTTGTTATCTAGTAAAACAGAAAATTTATCTAATAGAAAAGAATTTCTAGAGGTCTTTGAATCTTATCGGGTATTTATTTCTACGGTATCTTCCTTCCAAGGCAAAAGAGAGTTGTTTGCATTGAAAAATTTTGATACGGTAATAGTAGATGAGGCTTCACAACTGCTAGAGCCGATGCTAGTGGGAATGCTTGGAAAATTTACTAGGTTTATCTTAATCGGTGACCATAAACAGTTGCCAGCAGTGGTCACACAAGGCTCAGACCAAAGTAAGGTAAAAGATACCCAGTTGGCTTCCATAGGTCTAGTAGATAGTAGAATGTCTCTCTTTGAAAGAATGTACAAGCAGTGTGATGCCAATGGATGGGATTGGGCCATAGGCGGATTACAGAATCAAGGGCGGATGCATCGTGATATAGTATCGGTAGTCAGCGATGAATTTTATAATGGAAAACTGTCTATCCTTGAAGGTGTCTCACGATTATCTCAACCGCCCATCATTCAGGGAAAAAATTCTATACAAGACACCCTGATACAGCAGAGATTGATATTTGTAGATACTCCTAGAGGACAGGATATTACCCGCAAGACCAATATAAATGAAGCGCTGATAGCTGAGAAAATTGCCAGTCACTGGCGTCAGATATATGAAGACAATCAATTGGATTTTAATCAAAATGCGCTTGGCGTCATCACACCTTTCAGATCACAAATAGCGATGATAAAGAGTCAGGCTTTTTTCAGTAGTAATGACCACATTACAATAGACACGATAGAGAGATATCAAGGAGGAGCTAGAGATCGTATCATTGTGTCCCTGGCAGTCAGTCAAGCCAATCTTTTGGATGCCATCAGTAATGTCAGTGACGAAGGCATAGACAGGAAGCTTAATGTGGCACTTACGCGAGCACGTGAAAATTTGGTGATTCTTGGCAATAAGGCTGTACTGCAAAAAAATGCATTATATGCTCGATTGATAGGGAGATGCTACGAGATGTCTATAGATTTGTTGTAGTTATATTTAAACAAAAAAATAATAAGATTGAAAATACTAATGGTGTGCCTAGGGAATATT
>CAZIMH010000342.1:0-3414 GCA_964540155.1 uncultured Saprospiraceae bacterium | reverse complement strand
GTTCTTGGCTGCCTGTCAAATATAGATGGATAAGTATCTGTCCACCCGACGATGGTATTCGCATCTGCTTCATCAAATACAATTTCTAGCTGTCTCTGGAAATCTGGGTAATTTATTGACACTACTTTCAAGCTACTGCCCTTGAAATCAGAACCGGTATAATTAGAGACATTGACAGTAGCAGAATAGGGCTTGTGAGGGATATGTGTCAACCGCACATATACTGCAGAAGGTATGACTTCCATTTTCCCTTGCGGAATCAAACCCACATCCATACGAATCAGATTAAATATTTCATCTTCCATTACGGCCAATGGAAACTTTGTCTCTGTATCTCCTTCACTTTCGAAGTAAGACAGCAACTTAGACTTATACTGACGACCATCCATATTTATCTGGCTGAAAGAGTGACCACACCAGTCTTGTGATGATAGCGTCATCTTAAGTGTATGAGGATGTGCCGTTCTATCTATTGGCGTGAACGTTGTATGCATCATCGAGTAGTCGTACAACCCTGTAGTGAAAAGTCTTCGTTGTATATTCTTCAGTACAGTTGTGTTACTTCCCTTGGAGATGCCCTCATCTTTGACTTGCTTGTCTGTAAGAAAATCCTCTGTCACCCAGATAGACATGAAGGTACCGTCACTGTGCACATCATTATATCTATTCTGCTCTAAATCATAGACCGCTATCTCAGCCGCCCCAGTGCCGAAGCGTTCCATCACTGCTTTATCGTAGTTCTTATTAATAGGTTGGCTTTGCGTGCAGCCTGTCGTGGCGACTAGGCTTAAAGTCGCTATGATGAGAGAAGATATTTTATTCATGAAGAGTAAACAGCCATGGATAGCATTTGTTTTGCCTTCATGTTACAATATTAAGCCAATCTCAAAACCAGCCATATAACCTTTTACTAAGAAATTGTCTAAGAGCAGGTAAGAATTATTCTAAGAAATCCAAATTAGTAAGACACCTGAAAAGATCCCTCACTCATTTCAAGAAGTCCAGTTTCTTCATAATTTTCTGTCTCAAAAGAAAATTCAGCTTTTAAAATTCCATTAGTGACATCATTTTCTAGCACTGTTATTTGCCCAGAACGAGCAGGGAAAAATCCACTTCCAAAAACAGAAAAATACTGTGCACTATAATCAGATGTAAAAGGAAGCCCCAAATCATAAGTACCTGCTTCAATATTAGAGGGTACTCTAAACGTGAAACTTTCTGCTTGCATCGCTGCACTTGCTGAAATAGCCAGCTCCCCATCTGAAGAAACAGAGCTTGATATATGTAGACCATGAAAAGGAACGCCACCTACGTTTGTATAAAACTCATCCGCACTATCCCCCGTTCTATCTCGTATTATAGGAATATTAGTAAACATACCCTCTGTAATTGCTATTGTAGTTCCAAGTGTGAAATGATGCACTTCAGATTCAAAGGTACCTGAGACTGTCTCATTGGTTCTATTAATCTCGATTAAATTTGCAGTACCCAAATTGGCATCACTGGGCGCTTGCGTATTTGTATATCCTCTTCCACCCAATCCACTAGATTCTAGAAAGCTCAAAAGATTTCCTTCCTCAGGATTGAAACTATATACATCTGAAGTCGTCCCATTAAATACTAAATCGATTCTCCTCTTACCTAATACCTCACCTCCGACATGTATAAAGTTATTATGTACTATGGCGCCATAGGTACTTGCTGTCCAAGGCTCTCCATCAATCACAGCTGTCAGCACAGTTTCTTCGGAAGTGGGGTCTTCCATCGGATTGGAGTCAGAATCATCACTACAAGAAAATAAAAGGAAGCTGATGATTACGAATGCTAGAAAATTTATTGATTTGAATGGAGTAAATGTCATTGTTCTATGTTTTATGTTTAATCAATTGATCTATGGCCATAAACCAATAATGAAACCAAACATATCTGTGATTTTGGATACATGTTATCTAGGTAGCAAAATGACAACTAGCTGACTTTTTATCTCTTAAGAAGGTATGATGCCTCCCACTTCAGATAGTCCTAAAACTATTTAGTATTGACCTCTACCCTAGCCACTGCTTAAAATCCTTCACCCGCTCTCGACTCACAATTATCTCTTGCGCATTACCTTCTATCACTACCTTAAGGCGTGAGTTAGAGTAGGCAATCACATCTTGGATAGAATTGATAGAGATTATGCAGCCACGATTCACTCGGTAGAAGTCCTTGGGATTAAGGAGACCGAAGAGCTGCTCTATGGTGTAGTCTATCGGATAAGCCCGATTATTGGCTTGGACCATGTAGTTGATTTTGTCTTCGCTGTAGAAGAACTTGGCATCCGCGATTTGGAAGCTCTTTATCTTGTCACCTATCTTGATACTGAGGCGCTCCTTGTAGGTGGTCGGGGTAGGTGGTGTCAGCAAGGCCTTAAGTGCGGTGAGGTCTACGGCGGCAGATTTTATTTTCTTATGCTTGTCTATGGCAGTTTGCAACTCGGCCTTGTCTATGGGCTTCATGAGATAATCGATGCTATTCTGCTTAAAAGCTTTAATAGCATACTGGTCAAAAGCCGTCGTGAATATTATTGGTGTATCTACAATATGCTTATCTAATACATCAAAGACAATCCCATCACTCAGATGGATGTCCATAAAGAAAATATCTGCTGATTGCGAACTAGACAAGAAAGCATCCAACTCGTTATTGCTATGGAGTATAGCGATAACATCCAAGCCTACCTCATCAACCAAGCGTTTCATTCGTCTGGCCGCAACGGCTTCGTCTTCTATAATGACAGCTTTCATATCAATGGTAATTTGACTGTAAACAACTGAGCTTCCTCCACTACGTCAAATCCCTCTACTTTATGCAGTTCATATCGTTGTCTAATATTATCCAGCCCAATTCCATTGCTATCTTTTGCCTGGATGCGCTTGTTTGTGCTATTGCTGACATACAGCTGATTATCATTGGACTTAATAGAAACCGTTAATGGCCGCCCTTTATCGAAGGCATTATGCTTAATCACATTCTCAAGCAGGAGCTGCAGGCTAAGCGCAGGCAGTGTTTTATCCATATGCCGCGCATTTACATCTATATCTACATTGATACTATCCTCAAACCGAACTTGATGCAAATCCATATACTTCTGCGCAAAGTCTAACTCCTTCGTCAGGGGAACCAAATCTTCATTTCTGTGCTCCAGTACATATCGGTATATATTAGAGAGACCTAAGAGGAATTTCTGAGCCTCATCTGGGCTTTCATCTATAAGGCCAGATAATACATTGAAACTATTGAATAGAAAATGGGGATCCACCTGCGCTTTCAAGGCATTGAGCTCAGCTGTGATTTTGTCTCGTCTCAAAGTCTCATTCACAATATACTCCTTCTGCATCTCCTTGAAAAAAGCGATACTGTGAAAGAGCAAGG
>CAZIMH010000341.1:0-3419 GCA_964540155.1 uncultured Saprospiraceae bacterium | reverse complement strand
TTAGTGGGCCGATTTCTAAGGCTTTAGGAACAATAATTTTAGGATAGTAACCAGGAATCGCTGCCTTCTCAGCAACAAATTTTCCAGCAGAAATCGTTGGCACATAATAAGTGCCTTTCTTTATCATCAGATCCATGACTTCTTGATTCATTTTAGTGCCATGCTCGATACTGTGTATGCCACCAAGTACGGCTCTCTTAATGCCCTCTGTGCCATGCGCATGCGCTGCAGTAACATAACCATAGTCCGCCGCTGCATCTACGACTGCCTTTACTTCTTCTACTGTAAACTGTGGGCCTTGTCCATCTTTAGCGACACTTAATACACCACCTGTCGCTGTAATCTTGATACAATCAGCTCCATTCTTATATCGCTGACGGACAGCTTTCTTCGCTTCTTCTATACTATTTATGACGCCTTCCGCAGGTCCAGGATCTCCCTTTAAATCATCTCGCAAACCATTAGTAGGATCTGCGTGACCCCCTGTAGTGGCCAGACTTTTTTCTGCTGTAAATATTCTTGGTCCATTTATATCTCCTAAGTTGATTGCATTTCTTAGAGAGACATTGGCACCAGTCCCTCCTAGGTCTCTTACCGTGGTGAATCCTGCATCCAAAGTTCTCGTACAATATTTTACTGCGCCGAGCGCAATGTCTGAGCCTTCCTGACGAAATCTGTCAAGATATCTTGTGGGACTAGATTCATGCTCTATGTGGACATGCATATCCATCCACCCAGGCATCACAAAACTATTACTCAAGTCTACTAACTTGACTGTGTCAGGCGCTTCTTTAAAGCCATTCACTATAGAGGATATGCGTTGGCCTTCTATGATAATTGTTTTCTCCCTTTGGACTCTATTGCTCTCCATCGTGAGCAAAGAACCACAATGTATGTAAGTCACTTGGGCGCTTACGCCAAAGCTTACAAGCAAAGTCAAAACTGAAATATATAATCTCATGATAATTATATTTTAGATGTAATCTAATTAATACTTAATGGCCCTCAGTAAATCATCATTAGATGCCACCAATATGACTTTAGATGTCGATGTCTTGACTGTAAGTAAATCTTTGACATCATAAGGTAAGAAGACCCCACTCTCTTCTATCGTTGTAGGAATCAGACTGCCATCTGCTTGTCCCTTCATCAGCAATCCCATAGATCCATCTGCTCTCGTTGTTTCAGATTCTGTATTGAAATTATTTCCTGCAACTAACACATCTAGGTATCCATCTTTATTGAAGTCATCTACTTCTATGGCATTGACACAGGACAGCTGGCTCTCATGAGGCAAATACTCTACAGACAGTTTTCCGCCATTGTTTCTAAGAATCAAGCTATGAAACTCTTTGGCTTGCAGATGGACAGCATCATTAATCTTCTCACCCAATAAGGTCGTTATATCTGCATCGGCAAAGGCTTTGAAAGAGCCAAATCTTTCTTTGATCTCAGGCATCTGCTGTGATGAGCAATCCCTTCCTCTTATGGGTACCTGTATGTCGCCTAGCTCCTTAGCAAGGAATACGTCATATGATCCATTCCAATCAAAATCATTTCCATAGACATGAAATGGATGCTCTTTGCTTGCTTTAAATTTATAATTAGTACCCAAATTTCCTACAACATAATCCTGATCACCGTCCTTATCTAAATCATAAGCCTTGATTGTATTCCACCACCCATTGGAATCGGCCAGTCCCATTTGATCAGTCGCATTCACCAGGGTCTGTCCATTATTTATCAGTACAGTGATAGGCATCCACTCCCCTACTATAAGAAGATCCATCAATCCATCTCCATTCACATCGCTCCAAGTCGCATCAGTTACCATACCATTGATATTAGGGAAAAGACTCTGACCATTTCGTTCTATATAGAATCTGTTATCTGCATTCTTGAGGATATAACTCACCGTCGGGTATGGATATAAGTCAGGCATGGTTCTACCTCCTACAAAGAGATCCACATCACCATCCCTATCATAATCACAAGGGCGGACACAAGAGCCACTGCTAAAAACATTTGGGACAGCAGTTTCATTCTTTTTGAAATTACCTTTCCCATCATTCATATACATTCTATCGCCATAGTATTTGTCATTAGCAGGATATTCTGAGCCGCCACTTACCACAAACAAGTCCATGTCTCCATCGCCATCAAAATCAAAAAAGCAACTTCCCATATCCTCATGCTTCTTGTCACCCTGAAAAGCAGATACTTTTTTCTTGGTGAATGAACCATCTTTCTTTTGTATCAATAATTCGCCTGCCTGTCCAGAGGCGCCACCTACATACACATCTGCTAACCCATCTTTATTGACATCTCCTCTGCTCATAAATGGCCCTAACTTAGACTGAGAGTGTGGTAATAATATCTGCTTTCTATAATCTTCGAATTCGTTTTCCTTATGCTTAACTTTTGGCAGAACATCATTAGCCAACCCTGCAAGAATAGGTGCAGCCATATTATTACTTGCTCTAGTGCTAGCATCCGTATATTTCATAGTAATGACCTGATTCGCATCCACATTACTTAGTGTGGTAACTTTTCCATCATACCAGATTACTTCTATTTCATCTGCCTTTGCATGACTTCCTAAGCCAAAATGTGCAATAGGTTCTACCGAAGCTAAGAATCCACGGGTCACTTTGAATTGTTCTACCCACTGCTGGTCACCTGCCTTAACTTTTATCGTAGCACCTATACCCGACCTATTTAGATTAGTGCCTTCTAATTTAATTCTTAGATACTTCTGATTGGTGGTCTCCGCTTTGTTCTCATATAAGAAAGGGGCCTCATCATAATTATTGGTTACGATATCTAAGTCGCCATCATTATCTAAGTCACCTATAGATGCCCCGTTAGAAAACGAAGGCATTGTGGATCCCCACTTTTTACTGACATCTTCAAAGGAGAATCCATCCTTATTCTTATAGAAGAAATTATATGACTTAGATGATGGTGTCAATTGAAGAAAGTCATCCATACTTGGAATAGATTCATTGTTCTTCTTCAGGTAAGACTGACGATCTAGTGCTGAATCTCTATCATATACATCTCGCTTATACCCATTGGCTACAAATAAATCTCTCAGTCCATCATTATCCATGTCAGAGAGAAAACATGACCAACTCCAATCAGATTTAGCGACGCCTAACATCTGAGACACTTCACTAAACTTACCTTGCCCCATATTCATCTGCATGGAGTTATGCATGTACTGATAATGGAAGCCTTCGTCCACAAGTCGTTGGAATCTATTAGAAGACATTGGAGCCATCGACGTTTTAGATTTCTTATAGCCCTTAGGCAACATCTCAGAAACGAAAATATCCTCCTTACCATCGTTATTGTAATCCATAATGTCAGTCCCCATACTAAAAAGACTAATATGACCAGTGGACTCTTTAATGGTT
>CAZIMH010000340.1:0-3422 GCA_964540155.1 uncultured Saprospiraceae bacterium | reverse complement strand
TGATACTAGTCGGAAAATCATATTTAGATAATACCCGAGATGCTTCCAGCACACCTGCCATCCCAGTAGCATTATCATTAGCCCCTGGATTTTCGGATGTGGCGTCCAAGGGGTCACTCACTCGAGAGTCTATGTCCCCTGACATGATGATATATCGGTCTGGAAACTCTGTCCCTCTCTTGATAGCCATTACATTGACAATCCAAGTGTCTTCTGGTATCCTTCTCGATTCACCTGCTTCTACCAATCCTCTGTGAAATGATACTTCTAAGCAATTTCCACAGTCGTTAGAAATTTTGTCAAATTCAGATTTAATCCAACGCCTTGCTGCGCCTATTCCTCTTGTCTCTGAAATTGTATCTGACAAGGTATGTCTTGTGCCGAATGAGACCAGTTTCTTTATATCAGTTTCTAATCTGTCTGCTGATACAGCTTCAATAATGTCATACATCCGCATATCCACAGATGCAGGCGTTTGGGACATTAATAATGCTGGGCAACTTATTAGAAAAGCTAAAATGAGTTTATGCATATCTTATTAATTAAGTCCATTAAGGAAATTTAGGAAACTCGTCCCAATTTGGTTTTCTTTTTTCTAGGAAGGCATTCCTTCCTTCTTCTGCCTCGTTGGTCATGTATCCTAATCGTGTAGCTTCCCCGGCAAACAATTGTTGTCCTACCAGTCCATCATCTATTAGGTTGAAAGCAAATTTAAGCATCTTGATGGCCATCGGACTTTTGCCTAGTATTTCTTGCCCCCACTGATAAGCAGTCTCTTCTAATGCTTCATGAGGTACCACCGCATTGACCATGCCCATATCATAAGCTTCTTGAGCTGAATAATTTCTACCTAGAAAAAATATTTCTCTTGCTCTTTTCTGACCTACTTGTCTAGCTAGATAAGCGGATCCATAACCTGCATCATAACTGGCTACATCCGCATCTGTCTGCTTAAAGATTGCATGTTCCTTACTTGCAATCGTAAGATCACAGACGACATGAAGACTGTGTCCGCCACCTACCGCCCACCCAGGGACAACAGCGATGACCACTTTATTCATAAATCTTATCTGTCGTTGTACTTCAAGAATATTTAGCCTGGCTATTCCGTCCTCACCTTTGTAGCCTGTTTTACTTCTCGCTTTCTGATCTCCACCAGAGCAAAATGCATAGATGCCATCTTTGGGTGATGGGCCTTCACCAGAAAGTAACACAACACCGATTTTTCTATCTTCCCTCGCATCATCAAAAGCTTCCAATAGCTCAAATACCGTTCTAGGTCTAAAAGCGTTTCGTACTTCTGGTCTATTGAAAGCTATACGTGCTACGCCATTACGCTTCTTATAGGTAATGTCTTCATAGGTTTTAGCTGTAATCCATTCACTCATAATCTTATTTATTTTCTACGATGAAAATACTCTTTCTAAATAATGGTTTGTAATCCCATACTGTTTTTTAAGCGCTTCTATCTTGGATATAGACTTCGCTCTTTCTCCATAACCGTCGGTTTTTATAGCTGTTATAAGGAGATTCTTAGGCGTATGTGAAGAGGAAATAAATTCCATAATCTGCGTTTTGTAGCCATGTGCTTCTAAGATAAGCGACCGAATTGTATCTGTAAGGATTTCTGCCAAGCGCTCCTCCAATATGCCATGACTGACTATTGGATCTGAGGTCTCGGTCGAAATCATATCTTTTCTGACTTGCTTGTGGCAGCAAGGTGAGCAGATTATAAGCTTGGCGTTGGCGTTAAGGCCAGAGATAATAGCATCATCTGTGGCAGTATCACAGGCATGTAGTGCAATCAATACATCCGATTTATGCTGATAATCCTGTATGCTCGATGACTCAAAACTAAGTCGATTGTATCCTAGTTCTTTCGCTGCGAGGTTGCATTCTTTCATCATTTCTTCTCTAAGATCTATGCCCACAACGGTGGGAGAAAGCTCAAGATTCTCGACCAAGTAATCATACAAAGCGAAAGTAAGATATCCCTTGCCGCATCCCATATCTGTCACGGTAATTGCATCAGAGAATTTTGCTTTTTTGATAAGGGGATTTATAAGTTCTATATACTTGTTTATCTGCTTGTACTTAGATTGTTTGTCACTATACACTTTTCCGTTAGTAGAACTAATACCCAGTTTTTGAAGGAAAGGTCTAGTGGCGGAAATGACTTTATTCTTTTTTCTATCATTATTGAGATTGCTCTTAGTGGCTTGATTTTTTTTGCTGACAAACAGTTTCTGCTTTCGTGTATCAAGTTGATGTATTAGTGTATTACTCTGTACAGTGACATTTTTATATTCTGAAAGCACCACTTTTAATTTTTCAATCGCTTCATCCAACTTATAATTTTTGGTTATGTCTTTCGTAGAATAACGATTGACAAATTGTATCATAAGGTTATCCTTAATCATAACTGGCCGACCTGATATTTCTGTTATTGTGTTTGTCTTTTCCAGTGGACCTGTGACCTTGATTTTATATAGTTCTTCTTTTTCAAAGTACTTCCTAACCAATTCTAATATTTCTTGCACGACCTCTGTGGATACACTCATTCGTTATTAGTTTGAAGAGGGTTAAGAATTCTTTCAGAAATATTATGTCCTGCTTTTATCGATTGAATAGCATTATGTATCGAAGCATGATGTTTTTGAGGTTCTGTCATAAGTCCATAAAGATATAGGGCATCTCTGACAACCCCTATGGTACCGCAAAGGTGCAATTCAATATTTCGCTTTTTAAGGTCCTCATCTATATTTTCTAGTAAATGTAGGCCCGTACTATCGATTCCTGTTATTGCTGAGCTGTCTATAATGATATATTTTATAGCGTCATTATTATCTAATCTTTTGTAGAGTTCAGACCTAAGGTATTCTGCATTGACAAAGAAGATCTGGCTCTCAAATCTTAGAATCATAAATTCCGATAATTCTCCTACTGTATTGTATCTGTCTACATTCCTATAGTATTCGGTCCCTGGAATTTGATCTAGAATAGAAATGTTAGGCTTGGAAGCTTGATATAAAACATAGCAAATAGAAAAGAGAACACCACATAAAACTCCTATTTCTATACCTAGAACAAGTGTGCATATAAAGGTAGCCATGAGCATCCAAAAATCACTTTTCATGGTTTTCCATAATAGCTTCATCTCCTTGAGGTCAAATAGCTTTATGATAGAAAGTATAATAATTGAGGAGAGAATAGCTTTAGGTAAATATCTTATGGCGTCAGCTAGAAATAGTAGTGTGACTATTACGAGCACCACAGAAAGCAAAGTCGATACTTGAGTACGATTGCCCGACTCACTGTGGATAGCCGATCTCGAAAAACTTGCTGAGGTGGGCATGGCTTGAAAAAATGCACCTCCTACCTTAGATAACCCCAACGCCATTAATTCTGCATCTGGCTTTACC
>CAZIMH010000339.1:0-3423 GCA_964540155.1 uncultured Saprospiraceae bacterium | reverse complement strand
CTCTCCACAAAATCAAAACCTATCTTATATCCCTCTTCTCTGTAGTAAGCAAAAACATCAGGATGGACATATTCTTCTACAGCCAGATGCATCTTGGTAGGTTGAAGATATTGACCGATAGTCACCACATCACAACCATGATTATGAAGATCCTGCATGATGTCTAAGACTTCATCTTTGGTCTCACCTAGGCCTACCATGAAGCCTGACTTTGTTCTCTTTCCTTGATCTTTAGTTCTTTGGATTTGCTCTAGACTTCGGTCATACTTCGCTTGTGGTCTTACCTTGCGATATAGACGTCGGACAGTTTCCATATTATGAGATACCACTTCTTGCCCGCCCTCTATCATTCGGGACAAGGCATCCCAGTTAGCTCTCACATCAGGAATAAGCGTCTCTATGGTTGTGGATGGTGATTGTTCTTTGGTTTGGACAACAGTCTGATACCAGATTTCAGCACCACGATCTTTTAGTTCATCTCTATTTACAGAGGTAATAACAGCGTGCTTCACCTGCATCAGTTTGATGGCTTCAGCAACTCTTCTAGGCTCATCTTCATCATACTCAGGTGGTCGACCGGTCTTCACTGCACAAAAGGAACAACTTCGCGTACAGACATCTCCTAGAATCATAAAGGTTGCGGTGCCTGCGCCCCAGCACTCACCCATATTAGGACAATTACCACTCTGGCAAATCGTATGAAGTTTATACTCGTCCACTAGTCTGCGGACCCGTTTATAATCTTCACCGATGGGTAACTTCACTCTAAGCCAATCCGGTTTCTTTTCACGTTTTGGCTTCTTCTGTACAATCGGTAACTCGAGCATATACTATTGGTTAGATCTTTTACCAAATTGGAAGTTCATGTATAGCCTAAAGAAGAATCTTCTATTAGGTATTGCTTCCGTTTCCAGTAAAATAGGAATTTTTGATGGATAGATGTCGAACATGATGCCTGTTTCGAAAGCTTTGACATATTCATCAAAAGCACCCATGGCCAGATGTAAGCCCAGTTTCCCCTGTACACCTGCTCTTACACTGATCTCATCAAATCCTCTGAAGAATGAGGATCTATCGTTGATAAAGCTATCATCCAAGAATAACTCTGCATTAGACTCTGAAAATCTTTCGCTTCGGATAGTTACAACGCGTTGTTCATTGAAATTTTCTACATAGATAAGGTCCAGAAAATAAGGCTTCAGCAGTGCTAATGAAGGTCCGATTTCATATGATAGGGCGACTGCAAGCCCATTTCTTTTTTCTTTTTCTGACAGGTATCTCTTAACACCAACACCTCCTCTCACATTTATTACAGAATTAATTTTCCCAAAAGCATAAGATCCGGATCTATTGAGCATAGATATTTTGCTTTGGGTTCTCTCTCTTTCATCCTTTGTGAAGCCTAACTCCAAATGATAGAAATTAGTCCTATTGTAAGATTTTATGGTACCGATATTATAAGCGATAGCCGCACCATTCTCATGCAATCTTAGATCTACAGACCACTCTTTCTTATAGATTATACCTTTCCAGTCTACTTCTATAAGCTTTGGCTTAATAATGCGCTGAGCTTCTCCTTCAGTAGAGAAGGCGATAATCATCACTAATAATATTACAAATGTTCTAATCACTATCTAAAGATAATCGACAATTCTTAACAAGTACAACAATATAGATGTCTTCTTGGTTGACATAACTCAAGATTTACAATATATAAAGATACTTAGTTTGCGGTTCTTATAATTGTATTCTCATTAATCCAGCATCCTACCTTATATGTATCCCCTTCTTTTAATGTTCGCTGATGCAAGTCTCCTTTACTCGGCATATACTGAGAATACGTATTAATAAACTGCTGGGCCTCTGCACTGACTGTTGGGTCACTCTTCGCTCTAGTAAACATATCAATAGCAGGCCACGTAACCACTTGGCTATCAAATCCAGTCCCTGGGCCACATAGTGGACCACTAGAAGCGTACAATTTACCTATGAGTAAGTAGGGCTCTCCAGAGGCACTATTGTATTCTGCCGCTTTACGAGCATACTGACGAGACTTTACAAAGTTTTTGATATCCCCGTAATATATCTTTCCTACAAGCAAGCTGTATTTGAATTTCTTAGCTGGATCAGATGTATTAGCAATGAAATCGTCGAAGAGCTTAACAGCTTCTTTGTACCTACCCTCGGTATAGGCATCATAGGCTTGTCTGAGTGGACCAGGCGCAGGAGGCGGCGTATAGCAATTGGTTTTTTTAGCCTCTCTTATCTGTGTCACTGAGGGTGCCTCTTTGTCACAGCCTCCCCAGAGCAGACGGCCATAGGTCCTATTAATGATTTCGCAGTCGGTAGGTGTTTCATTAAATTCGGCTAGATATTTCTTTTCGTAGTAGCTGCAATCATACAGACCTTCTATACCTTCTAAATTTTCTAATCGGGCCGGTGCATACGCATTGATTACATCCCAGGCTTCTTCATTCTTACCTTGTGCTGTCCCATAGGCTATAGCTTCCATAAGAATGTTCGCATACTTCCTGCCTTCATCTAGAGAAATTTCCTCATTAATAATCCTATCTGAGAGTAATTTTGTAAATGGATTGATGACAAAGTAATCCGCTTTCTCCTGCTTGGTGTCTAGTGCTTCTTTAAACATTTCATAAGATTCTTCCTCTTCAAAATGGCCTGAATAATAGTAGTACATATCAAAAGCCTTACGTCCAGCGATATATTCTGGCTCTCCAAAACATTCTACGCGTTTGTCATAGATAGCCATGATAGAATCAGCGTACACTTGTTTTTTTGCAGAATCTGACTCATTCTCGTACAACCATTTATAGATCTTAATGCCATCCTCAAACTGGTACTTAATGGATCCATTAGCTGCAGGTGCGCCATAATATGCTTTTTCCCATAATGGCTTGGCTTCTGTATACTCTTCAGCCTTAATCCTATCCTTATACAGGACGTATGCTGTCTCCACACCATCTCGGTCTGAAGCACTAAGCTCATCAAAGGTGATGCATGGATTCGTGTCTTCTTTGACCACTATAGGTTCTACTGGTTTTTCTTCGATTATTGGGGCTGACACTTTAGGCGTACATGCGATTAAACATAATACGATGGTAAAGCAGAGGACTGAAATGTGATTATACATAGGCAGAATTTATAGATTAGATGCCAAAATTAAAGTAAGGGTGCTTATAGAGGTATTAAATTCCTATAATTACTTGATTTTATAAAAGATAACTATGAAAAAATTACTTGTTCTAACCGGTGGTGGTGATTGTCCGGGATTAAATGCGGTCATAAGAGGTATCGTCAAGTCCGCCAAAACACACGGTGGTTGGGAAGTTTACGGGAGTATAGAAGCATTCAATGGTGTCGTAAAGGATAAAACAGAGATTATTAAATTAACATCTGCTAAGG
>CAZIMH010000338.1:0-3432 GCA_964540155.1 uncultured Saprospiraceae bacterium | reverse complement strand
CTATTACAAAAAAGAAGGATCCTACTATTGCCAGAGATTTAATCCATTCAGGACGGCCAAAAAGCATGACAATATTGATACAAAGCAGAATAATAGATAAGATATTGTAGATGGATATGATGGTAAAATCATACAGTTTGGATTGCTTTTGCAGATGATAAATCCAGCTTCCTACACCATTCACAAGATGTTTGCCTACAAAGAAGATGATGACTGCCCCGAGGAGCAAAAGGAAAAAATACTTCTGTGTATAATTAAGCACCTTGGTGATATATAAGTATAGGAACAAAGCGGCATTGAGGAGGAATATGATATATCCGAGTATATATGGAATGCTTTTGCCCCCATTCTCCTCATAACTGGTGAGCCGCATGAAATTCTCGTTTGTAATAGATCGTAGAAGTACCAGGATATGGTCTTTCTTATGATATAGAAGGTAGGCAAGCATACAAAGTGAGGCGACAATAATCCATAGTGGTAGATAACCCAACGAGATATCCTGCTCCGCTACTCTTGTGCTAGAGATGGCCAGTCTTTCTATCTCTTCATATTGGTTTTTTCTAATAGGGATATGGGATATGTTGAATGGATTTTCTCCTTGTATTTTGGTATTAATTAGGGTGTCCGCTGGTTCTGATACGTTTTCCTTAGGGGGTTCAGGGGTAGAGCGGGAGATGGAGAAGGGATTGGTTTTTTGTGCCAATACAGTAGTGGCAAGGAGCATTAGTAGTATGTGCAACAATATTCTCACGACACAAAGATACTAAGCCTGCCCTTACTGCAAACAAGATGTTAATGTATCTTGAATGTAAAGCGATTGCCTCGGCATACTCTTTCAGATAACCTTACATTTATAACATAGATGGGTTCTATCAGAGGCATATTGTTATTAGGTACCACAGCGATTATCGGCTTGTTGGTGTTCCAAGGATTTTGGCTTGTCAGATCTTGGAACCTCCAGGAAGAAGATTTTCACTACAAAGTCACCAAGGTTTTGCACACGGTGGCCTCCAAGATCGCTACCCATAATGAGACGGAACTTCCTAAGTCAAAGCTGATTACCAGACAGTCCTCCAATTTCTACTCAGTTAATATCAATAGCGCCATAGATGCTAATATCCTAGAGGATTACCTGGTTAGAGAGTTTACAGATGCGTCACTTACAATCGACTTTGAATATGCGGTATACGACTGCGCCAATGATGAATATTTGTATAGTAACTTTTGCAACCTCTCTGAGCAAACCAAAGATGAAGGCATCAGTGTCAGTCATCCCAAGTTTGAAGACTTGATTTATTACTTCGTAGTGAAGTTTCCTTCCAGATCTAGTCTCCTAATTAAAGATTTGCAGATTCCACTTCTTTTTAGTGTGCTTACGATTCTGTCCATACTCTCCTTTATGTATGCGATATGGGTTATTCTGAGACAGCAGCAGATGACAGATTTACAGAAGGATTTTATTAATAACATGACCCATGAATTCAAAACTCCGATTTCTTCTATCAAATTAGCTTCTGATTATCTTATAAAGGATGAGCGAATAGCCAATGATAGTCGTCTAAGCAAATACAGTGATATTATAAGACAGCAAAATTCACGACTCAATCACCAAGTGGAAAAAGTACTCAACATAGCTAGACTAGAGAAAGACCAGTTTAAGCTCAATAAGCAGGTGCTGGCTATCAAAGAATTAGTACAACAAATTATAGAACAAGAAAGGATAAAAGTAGAAGAACAAGGTGGTGTCATCAGATCTACATTCCCCGATGAGGATCTTTATATCTCAGCTGATCAGTTACACCTGACTAATGTTATATCTAATATCGTAGATAATGCTATGAAGTATAGTAGTGATAAACCAGATATAAGTGTTGTCATTGTTCATGACAAGAAGCATCTCCAATTATCTATTAAGGATAAGGGAATAGGTATAAATAAAGATGAACTAAAAAAGATATTTAATAAATTTTTTCGTGTCTCTACTGGTGACGTCCACAATGTCAAGGGATTTGGCTTAGGCTTGTTCTATGTCAAAAATATTTGTGATGCACATGGATGGCAAATTCATCTGGATTCGAAAGTAGGAGAAGGGACTATTGTTACCATAGATATGCCAGTCGAATACAAAAAAACCGTACCTGCAGTTTTAACTTCACAAAAAACATGAGCAAGCCACATATACTATACGTTGAAGATGATGAGACACTTAGCTTCGTTACCAAGGATAATCTGGAGATGAATGGCTTCAAAGTTACCCATGCTAAGGATGGACGTGAGGCCGTGAGTATTTTCAAGAAGGATATTTTCGATTTATGTCTGGTGGATGTGATGTTGCCACATCTGGATGGCTATTCTGTCGTGGAGGAGATTCGAAGTCGACACTCTGAGATTCCAATATTGTTTCTGACAGCTAAGTCATTAAAGGAAGATAAAATACAAGGGCTCAAGCTCGGGGCCGATGATTATATTACTAAGCCTTTTTCCATAGAAGAATTGATACTAAAGATTAATGTATTTCTGCGCAGGAAGTATATCGTCGGGACTATGGAATTATCTGTACTCAAAGTAGGTAAGTATGTCCTCGACCATGATAATCTACAGCTCAATGGAGATGGACAGACCGACCAAATGACTAAAAAAGAAGCAGACCTTCTAAAGCTTCTAATTCAGAACAAGAATAAGATAGTAGAGCGAAGCACCATCTTAGAGCGATTGTGGGGGGAGAACGACTATTTTATGGGCAGAAGCATGGATGTATTTATAAGTCGGCTAAGAAAATACCTGAAGCAGGACGAGACCATCAGTATAGAGAATATACATGGTGTTGGATTTCGTCTTAATGAAAAGTAACCATTCTTTTAACACTTTGACGAGGAAGTGTATTTTTGCCTATAACTTCACGACATATGAATCTTGAACCGTATATATCAGTAGCTGGCGTTGGCCCCTTATTTAAACTTGTCACTTCTAAGACCAATGGGCTGGTCCTTCAGAATATAGAAGATGGTAAATCCAAATTCTATTCAGTAAGAAGAAATCAGTTTACACCTCTAGGAACTGTTGCCGTATATACTTTGGGTGGCACCACCCCCTTATCAGAGGTCATGCAATCTATGCAAGATAAGCTCGCCACTCACCCGCCTGTGTCCACAAAGGCTGAAAAGCATGAAATAGAGGAATACTTCGAAACCATACTGCCTGATTACGACGAAGATCGAGTACCCATAAAGGATATGAAGAAAATCATCAAGTGGTTTACCTTCCTTAAAGACCGCAGCTTACTGGATGAAGCAACCGCTTCAACAGAGGAAGAATAGTAAATTAACTCTATTAAAAGGCAGTAAGACTATCCTACCTGGTTACCAGCGTGGTTATAGACGTAAATCAATAAGCTTCCAAAGAGGATAAGTGCAACCAATAATTGACCAAGGC
>CAZIMH010000337.1:0-3433 GCA_964540155.1 uncultured Saprospiraceae bacterium | reverse complement strand
CCTATATTGATATCACTTTTATAAATACTTTCTCTTACATCTACTGATCCAAGTAGTTTCACATTTTTAAGTCTCAAATCTCTAAGCTCCGCAAGATTCAAGTATGATTTAGTATCCTGTATTTCTAGCTTATAGGCAAATTTTTGGTCTGATCTAATACCTCCACTTTTTTTGATATTCAATTTATCAGCCCAGGCAGGATGCACTTCCCACAAGTGATTTTGGAAAGCGGGGACTAAATCATTGAAATCAAATTTTCCACTCAGTGTTCCATTAAGAATATCTGAGGATACTATGATGCTTCTAAAACCATTAGTCTGTGGAGATGAACTGACTAGGAGGCTATCGAATCTAAATTCTTCTCCTTTATAATTGAGGGAAAATTCCTTAACGTCAGCTGTCCCTACAAAGTCAGAATAGTCAGACCCTTCCACTTTCAAATTAATGTAACCATCTATAGTACTCACATCTTTAGAAAGATTCAACTGCACCAAATCTATATGCTCTATGTCTGTGACAAAGTCTGAAAAGACTGCGCCTTCGACAAGTTTAATTTCACCATCGAAATCCATTTTAGCATTTGGGTCTGCTGAGATGAAGCGACCATTGAAAAGGTTCTTTTCGAACTCTCCATCTAGTCTGACATCAGCATAAGTATATCCTTTGTAATCAAAGGAAACCAACTCCGCTTTCAAGTCTGTGTAAACATTATTGATTGTAAGACCTTGTCCATTATCTATCTCTGCTGAGAAAGTGGCAAAACCAAGGTCAGCATTATCAGTCCAAGATTGCATATCAAAGTTCTCCACAGATATGGACCCAGAATATCTTGCTAAATCAACACCTTCTTTTATATCTAGCCTTGTATCAAGTTCTACTTTACCCAGTGGACTATCCAAATTTCCAAAGACAACAAAATCCTTTAAGAATCCATCAATATCTCCCGAAAATATGATTGGGTCTAACTTATAGAATTGGTCAGGTATACTGAAATTTGGAATTATTTTTTCTAAATTACTAAGGCTGGTATTGAACTTATCTACATGGAGGTTTATTAACGCTGATTCAGGCTTAGTCAATTCTAACGTACTCAGATACCCTTTTAATTCAACCAAGTTACTAAAAGATAACTCTAGGTCATCAGCTTCTAATTCATCTACGGTTCCAGAGATTTCACCTGACAAGGCTACCCACTTGTTTTTGTTTTTTGATATAAAGGCAGAGGAACTGAGGTCTGGAAAAAAATATGCCAAATCAGAAAAGGAGATACTAGAATTATCCAGACTCGCATTGATTTCTATATTCTCGGCGAAGTTTTTAAAATCTTGGAAATCGCTGTATTCAAATCGCAATTGTTCTCCGAGTTTACTTTTTCCTGTATCTAGAATAAAATCCTCTAAAGTCAATTCTGTAGTAGATACATTAAAGTGATCTACATTCATCATATTGACCTTAAAACCATTGTCTTCACTTAAGGTCAATGACTTCAAATGTGTACTTAAATTAAATGGCATTGTAATAGAAGTACTATCGGCATTGATATTTATATCACTTACGTTAAGGTGATGTGTATCCAAAACATTCGTCCTTTCTTTCCCTGCTTTATCCCAATCATCTTTAATATAAGTACCCTCTGATATTTCTATGTAATCTATATCTAATTGAAGACTAACTTGTAACTCCTCTGCAATTAGCTCCGTATCTACCTGAGTTACTATGGAATCATTGACCATAGTGGACTCAGCGGTAGTGAGTTCTGTCACCTTGCTCTTAGACTTGGTATAAATGTATTGGGGCTGAGCCAACAGTAATCTCTTTATGTGGAATTTATTGTTCTGGATATCAAATTCCTTAATATCAACTATCCCTTCTTTCACGGCAACTGTACTCCTAGTATTAGAGGACCTATCGTCCATTACAAAATTGACATCATTAAGATGTATGATTTTTAGATCCAGATCTAATGCTTTGCCATCTGTTTGGCCCCTATCATCAGCATCTTCATTAGAAAAAAGTGATTGCAAATTGCTCTGCGTCTGACCTTCTTCCTGTTTGATATGTAAATTAACATCAGATAAGTATATCTCGTGGAGCTCTAACTTATTGCTAAATACACTCAGAAAATTCTCTTCTAAGGTTCCTGAAAACTTGCCTATATAAGCCAAGGTATCTCCTTTAGTCATGGGGTCAGCAACATATACCCCTTCGAGAACGAGTCCATCAAATACTGAGAAATCTACTTCGCTGACAGAAATTTCTGTTCCTAAAGATTTAGATAGTCGGTTAGTTGCTCTGTCTAATAGCCAGTTCTGAACTGGCGAAAAGTGTATGAGTAGCGGCGTAATGAGCAAGAAAAACAATAATAAGAGCACCATCCACAATAGTATCCTTCTAAGAGGCCACTTCTTTTGCGGTGTACTTTTTTGTTGTTTTTGTTTTTCTGTCATGTATAAATAAAAATGACCTGAAACTTTATGGTTATACTACATATAGAACCATAAGACAGGTCGACTAAGCTTGCAAATGATCTATTTAATCAATCATTAACGCAAGATTGTAATTGCAGCCACAAGTTACGGGTTTCTACAGCTTCTTTCACGTCATGAACTCTTAAAATTTGTGTGCCTTTGGATAAAGCCATCATGTGCAAAGCCGTTGTCCCATTTAAAGCCTCAGAAGCAGTCGTATTAAGCGGTTTATAAACCATCGATTTTCTCGAAAGACCCACTAATACTGGGGATTCTAATACTTGGAAAACTTCCAGCTTAGCCAGAAGTCTATAGTTGTGCTCTATTGTCTTCCCAAAACCGAAGCCTGGATCTACTATTACATCCGTTATGCCCTTCTGTCTCAATTTGGTTTGCAGATTAGCCAAGTATTTAAGCACTTCAGCACACACATCGTCATACTCAGGATTATTCTGCATTGTCTCTGGTGTTCCAAGCATATGCATAGCGACATAAGGAAGTCGGTGTTTAGCTACAGCATCCAACAACCCATTATCCCACTGTGCTCCAGAAATATCGTTGACTATGAAACTAGAGACTTCAGCTAGACTATTAACGACTTCTGCATCGCGAGTATCTATAGATAAAGGTAATTGAGGGAAGGTGGTAATGATAGCCTCTACCACAGGCTTCAATATCTCAATCTGCTTTTCAACAGGGACAGGTTTTGCGCCAGGCCTGGAAGAGAATGCGCCTACATCTAGAATATCTACCCCTTCGATGACCATCTTTTGGATTTGGGCTAAGGCAGCGTCTAAGTCATTAAACTTGCCCCCATCGTAGAATGAATCTGGCGTCAAATTCAGGATTCCCATCACCAAGGGTTTCTCGAGACTCAAAATTTGCTTACCTATTCTCAATGTTTGCATATGGACTGCAAGATAGACGACTATTATCTAATAACATATGAAAAATTGACCATATGA
>CAZIMH010000336.1:0-3436 GCA_964540155.1 uncultured Saprospiraceae bacterium | reverse complement strand
ATACAACCTCTGTAAATATAAAAGAACCAGTAGAAACCGCAATAAAGTGGATGACGAGAACAACTGCGAATATTAAGAAGTTTGAAAATGTTAAGTGATAATGAAAGAAAGCCTATATATTACTAGGTGATGACAGGATATTTCTTCGTTTCTAAGAGAGAATAACGCATATCAGCAAACATCATCTATAAATCATCTCATAGTCCTTAAAAATGTGCTACTCACTAACTTTCTAAAATTATTCTACTTTGAATTAAGCGTTTGGTGCTACTGGAAGCTATAATAGGTAGAAAGAAAAAATAATGATATGAATGGTCCAATATTACTTACATTCTTACTTTTTACTATTCTACTTACGAGCTGTGTTGATGAATTTGATAATACAACTATTGAAATAGGTGACCCACCCCCAATTACAACTTATGTAGAATCAGAATTAATAGGATATATCTATAATACCAATGGTGGGCCTATGCGCAATGTAAATGTTAGCATTGGACAATACTCAGTGCAAACTAACATTGGTGGATATTTTGACTTCGGCTTAATTGAGATTCTAGAGGGTGGTGATTATTTAGAAATATCGCTGGATGGTCATTTCAATAATTACAAAATAGTCTACCCTGAACCTGGAGTTAGACAATTCGTACAAGCGATGATGGCGCGAAAATCCAGCTTAGGTGATTTTGATAGCGCTGCAGGAGGTACAATCGGATCAGGAGCTAGAATGGAAGTAACCTTTGAACCAAACTCCATAGTAGATGAACAGGGCAATCCGTACAGTGGCCAAGTGACAGTTTACGAACAACTAATTAATCAAGACAATCCTAATTTCGCCATGTTAACTCCAGGTGACTTTAGAGGAATAGATGCAGCTGAGAACGAAGTAATTCTTTTGTCATATGCAATGGCAGTCATTCAACTGGAGGGTCAAGAAGGTCAAAAGCTTAACTTAGCTAATGAAACAACTGCCCGTCTTTCCTTTCCTGTCCCAAGTATAGCCTTACCGTCTGCACCTGAAAATATTAGTCTTTGGCATTTTGATCAAAGCAGCAAAAAGTGGCTAGAAGAAGGTCAAGCAAATCTTGTAAATGATAGATATATAGGTGAAGTCTCTCATTTTAGTTACTGGAACTGTGACACAAGCGGAGAGAGTGCTAAATTATCTATGACTTTATTGTCAGAAAATGGGACGCCATACGCAGATGCATTAGTCGTATTGAAAGCAGAAAATAAATTGACTTCAGCGGCTGGATTCACAGATAGGAATGGTTTTATTTGTGAGCTAGTTCCGACAGGCATTGACTTTGAAATCATTGTGTTTTTTGACGCTGATAATTGTGCTCCGGGGTTAAGAGACTTTATCTCTGGCATCGACGAGGATACGGATCTTGGTGTTGTGAGATTTAATCAAGCGGAACCACATATTGTTTCAGGAAAAGTAGTTGATTGTGATAATAATCCTATTCCTTTTGCCTCTATAATATTAGATACAAGAGAATTTGTTACAGAAACTACAGATGCAAATGGTGAATTTGAATTTAATCTAGGACCATGCTTGTGGGCCGGCAATTATTACTTTCAAACTTTTGACCCAAGGACAAATACTTATAGTAAGATGTTTGGTTCTACCATTAGCAATCTAACACTTATAGAAGATTTAGGCACTGTAGTCCATTGCCATGAAGCTGAAGAAATCAGTGTCTTTGCGACTGTTTGCTGTCTTGATAGTGATCAAGTTTCAGCCACAGTTGAGGTCATATCTGACACTAAGCGTAATATTGTCATTTCTGCTACAGATGAGAGCTGGAACACTTTTTTAGAATTCTCCTTCGAAATAACCGATAGAAGTGATCTTTTAGTTTCTAATAGAATTCGATCTACTGGTTTTCAAGCTCAGGGGTTCTTTAATGCGTCTGGCACTTCTCCAGGTAGTGGTGGTAGAGTCGAGCGCTTTAGGGGAAGAGGGCTTCCAGGAGAACAAATATCTGGTGAATTTGAGTTCGATTGGGAGGGCGACTATTCGAATAATAATATAGATTATATAATCCCTTTTACTGCAATAATAGATCAATAGGATTGGATATAAAGGCGCTCATATTATCTTGTCAAACTAATCAGAAAGACGCATTCAAAAATCTCTTTGACAATCTTGCGCCCCGACTGATGACTACTGCCAGAAGGTATGTAGACAAGAATCAAGCAGATGATATTTTACAAGAGAGCTTTATTCAAATCTTCAAGTCCATAAATAATATAGATTTAAATAAGATAAACAATGGATCTTATTTCCATAAAGTAGTGGTAAATAATTGTCTCAAGGCTATTAGAAAGAAAAAGCTCATTTTAAATACTGAGAAGAACTCTGCTCCAGAGCTTATAGTCACTCCCACTAATCTTGATTCCTTAAGTATAGATGAGATTCTAGCCTTAGTTAACAAACTCCCTTATTCTGCTAAAGTCTGTTTTAGCCTCTATGAAATCGACGGATTTAACCACAAGGAAATCGGGGAGAAACTAGGCATTTCAGAAAGTACTTCTAGAGCGCATTTGACAAGAGCTAAAAAACAGTTAGTCAAAATGATTAACCAATTAGAATATAACTACAAAAAAATAATAGTCTCATGAAGCGTAACTTGAGAAATAGAATGTATAATCACAAAACTGACTTCGATAGTGAAGCCATGTGGTCTAAAATTACTCAGAAAAAAACCAAAAGAAAACCTGCATTAATCTGGTTTGTTTCTATCATAGGAATCCTACTCATCATAGGGTCACTCTGGAACAAAGGACTAAAAGAAGATGGCCCCATATTAGATGCTAACCATCAGCCAGACGTAGCAGTAATTGGTCAAAATAATTCTTCCCATAAATATTCAGAGCAAGGAGATAGGAATCAAATATCCAATCTGGAGCAAAACAACCTTGGATTACAATCGAAGACTAATAATACTAAAATAACCACCAATCAGAAAAGGGAACAAAATGATAACAGAAGACAGAATGTAATATCAATACAAGAAAATGAACCAAAGCGTGCTGAGAGTTTTCTACCCTATTCTATAGAACCTAACAATATCACACGAAATTCTAAGCCTCAAAAAAACAACCAGACACAAAAAACAATACCTGCACTTCACATCTTACCAATCCCAATATTATATAAACCCATTTTTCTAATTAAAAAGAAATCAAGTCAACTAAGAACTCTAAAAATCACACCGTATGCACCTCCGTTACAAGAAGTGAATAAAGGGCATGCCATCTACAGTAAGCAAGGCATAATACAAAATCTAAGAAACACAAACTACATCAATCCTATTATCGGTCAGTATCATACACTTGGTTATGCTATACGTAAAAATAATTTTGAGTTCTATGCTGAGTTAGAGTACACGATTAGAAGAGGTCTTTTCAGACTCGAAGAATCTATATC
>CAZIMH010000335.1:0-3440 GCA_964540155.1 uncultured Saprospiraceae bacterium | reverse complement strand
ATAAACTTATTAATTGAAATCAGTACTCACAACTCTTTCGATCTGCCTTCACATAATAGCTTTTATAATTTTTCGCCTTTTTATCCATACATCCACACAGATCCAAAACCTCAATAGTCTTGAAATCGATAGGGTGACTCTCCGCTTGTATGGAAACCAATCCTTCACCCCATGGCGTACCTGCTGCAAAAGTCAAAGTGTCTAGATGCGGTAGCCAATCACCAATTCTAACTCTACCATATGATATGACTGTGTCTCCTTCTATGATATGATGAATGAGCGAATCCCCTAGGACCACAGCTTCTACATCTATCCATCTGTCACCATGATAGGTTTTGGAATTGGATGAAATACAATGCTTTGTAGTGTATACGCCATCGATATAGACGTTACATCCTGGTGTACATAAGTTGCCGTTAGTGCGATCATCAGTTCCATTGCCTCCTAGTAATTGGAATTCTAATGAGAGTGGAAATTCTTGCTCATGCGTCATCGTTTCAGGTTCTTGACTGTGGAACATCAAGCCGTTATTTCTGAAGGCCCAATCTTGTCCACCGGGAGGTTGCTCACCTATAAATCGGTAGGTGGATTTGATTTTATAATGAGATAATTTTTTCTCATGAAATAAGTGGCCAAACTGATTAGTGAAGGTGTCATACTTTTCATAGCTCACTCTCAGTAGACTGTCTTCGACTCTGAAAGTGTTGAGATAATTTTCGCCGACAGGCAGGGCTTTGAATTTAGGCGTCCAGCCAGTAAGGTCCTTACCATTGAAAAGATGTTCCCAATTTTCAACATGCGTAGTCTGTAAATCTGGCGAACAGGCATACAAGGTCAGCAAACAAAAAACAACTAAGTGTCTCATACCTTGGAATACTCTACCTTTTCGTTTTTGAAAACCAATAAGAAAAAGACTAAGACGCCTGCTGCAAAAATAGATGGATATATCCAGATGTTTTCCCAGGCATGTCCGCCTGCCGCTAGGGTAAATTTATCTGTGATCTTTCCTGCTATCTTAAATCCTATTAACATCCCTAGTCCATAAGTGGCTAAGGTTATCAATCCTTGCGCTGAGCTTTTAATCTTATCACCAGCTTTGGAGTCAGTATATATTTGTCCACTGACAAAAAAGAAATCATAACAAATACCGTGGAGAGCGATGCCCATAATGAGCATGATGGATAAATCATCAGCGTTGCCATAGGCAAATAATAGGTACCGCAATACCCAAGCAACCATACCAACTAATAAGGTCATCTTAAACCCGAACCGCTTAAAGAAGAAAGGGAGCAGTAACATAAAGATGACTTCAGATACTTGTCCTATGGTCATCTTTCCAGTCGCATTACTCACATTGATCTCCGTCAGAAATTGATTAGCATGCTGATAATAGAAAGCCAGTGGAATACAAATCAAAATCGATGTGATAAAGAAAATGAGAAAATTTCTGTCTTTAAATAAACCCAACGCATCTAATCCAATGATATCTCTAAAAGTCACTTTTCCTTGATTAGCCTTAGGCGGTGTCTTGGGTAAGGTAAAGCTAAAGAGTCCCAATATGGCTGATGATATAGCAGTCATCAAAAAAGTATTCTTGAGCAACCCTGAAGAGATGCCTGCCTCATTATCCCATCTAAAGGCAAAAGAAATCAGAAGACCAGCAACGATCCACCCGACGGTACCCCATACTCGGATATAAGAAAACTCTTTAGCAGGGTCTTTCATCTGATTGAATGCAACAGAATTCACTAGTGCCAATGTGGGCATATAGGCAATCATATAGCCTAGCACGTAAGGATAGAAAACACTAAAATCGGTAGCCTGACTAAGTTGATACATCAAGAAGGCACCTATCAAGTGTAATACACCGAGGATGCGTTCGGCATTGAAGTAGCGATCTGCAATAAGACCAATTATAAAAGGGGCGATGATAGCGCCCCAAGATTGCGTCCCATAGGCTTGCCCGAGTTGAGCACCACTGGCACTAAGTGAGTTGCCCAAATAGGTACCCATGGTAACAAACCATCCGCCCCAAATAAAAAACTCGAGGAACATCATGATGGAAAGTTGTGTATTTTTTGCTGCAGTCATCGGTTATATTTCTTTTGCCAGTCTTAATAAAAGATTTTTGGTCTCCATACTCCCTTCGACTCCTGGCTTTTCTCCTTCATATTCTACACCGATGTAGCCAGTATAGCCAGCATCTTTGATGACTTTCAACATGCGTTTGTAATCGATTTTTGTTTCGTCACCTTCTGCGTTAAAAGCATAAGATTTAGCAGACACGGCCTTGGCGTAAGGCATCATCATCCCTACCGCTTTATAATAGTCTGGATATTCATTGACACAAGGGGCACTCCAGCGCTGACCGCCTTCTCTTTCTATACAGAAATTGCCGAAGTCCGGCAGAGTGCCAACATGCGTAGAGCCAGCTTTCTTCATGACCTTGACAACCCATTCAGGATCGGAAGATAGGCCGCCATGATTTTCTACAAGCACGTGAATGTTTTTAGTAGCACCATACTCTCCAAGTTTTTTCATAGAATCGGCAGAAGCGGCTAATTGCTCTTCATAAGTGCCATCTCCGAAAAGATTGACCCTTATAGAATGACATCCAAGCTGCTCAGCCATATCTATCCAAGGCTTATGCTTTTCTACGCCTTCTAGTCTCTTCTTTTCGTCCTGAATACCAAGATCCCCCATCCCATCTATCATAATGAGTAGATTTTCCATTCCGTATTCTTTGGATTTGGCAAGCAGTCTTTCAGTAAGCAATTTCATCCCATCGTCTCCTTGTTCTTCCAGCCATTCATAATACAGGCCAGACACATATTCTAGACCTTCAAACCCCATGGCCTTCGATTCTTTTGCAAAATCAAAAGGGTCCATAGTCTTGCCCTTCATCTCTTTGTTCAATGACCATTGCGCCAGAGAAAGCTTGAAGAAAGGCTGAGAAAGTTGGGAAACAGGCTCTTCCATATGATCTTTGACTTTATTCTTGTTACCTGAATTGCAGCCTTGAAACAAGCCGCTAATCATCACTATAGATATAAGAACAGAGTAGTAGGCAAATTGAGTCCTTTTCATTTTAGTTGGTTTAGTAGTCTCCTAATATCTAAAAAACTTTGGTGTAAAAGCAGACAAGCGGGGATTTCTTGTGAATTAATAAGAAGGAAGACTTCGCTAACTTCTCAGGGATATCGAACAACTCGTGATGAATAAAGAATACTGTGTTGAAGGTAAGGTAGAGCTGAACAGGCAGAAACCGACGATGAGTATAGAGAAGGAGAATAATATTTCTTTGATGGATTAGGGTGGGTGGCCTTAACCATTCTGCGTTCTACTTTACTTGCTTTATAGATACAACCAATTAGGGATGTAATCTTATTCCATTACAACAATTTTTCTAATTCCGACCTTATTGCCTTTTATCAACTTCA
>CAZIMH010000334.1:0-3441 GCA_964540155.1 uncultured Saprospiraceae bacterium | reverse complement strand
CAGTATCTACATGGCAAATAATGGATAATGGTGGTCTAAGACCAATTAATATGGATGTACTTTCTGGAGAAAATAACACAGGAAGAACAGCTTGTTGGTTAGATTTTTCTAATGACAACACCTTCTTTGTTTCTAATGCAATAGAAGCTGGATTGGCTTCTTATAGTTTCAATGATGGTGAAATAAGACTTCTAGACCAAGTAGCAGCTCAAGGTACTGGTGCTACAGGAAATACAACTGATCCAGCATCTGCTTTCGGTACAACTGAAGGATGGATAGATATGTGGATTTCTGACGATAACAGATACTTATATCAAGCTTACGGATTAACAGGAGGTGTCGGTGTATTTGAAATTAACGGAAGAGAATTAACACTTATCCAAGAGGTAGAAGGTGACCTTCCTACTAATAATATTCAAGGTATCGTTTCTGTAGGTCCTCCACAAGACCTTAGTAATACAGTAGGAGCAGTATATGCTATGTCTAATGGAGAAGGCCAGATAGACGGAGTCGTACAAGGACCTAACTCTATCGTTGCTTATGCACAAGCAGGTGATGGTACACTAACCTTACTAGATAGCTACCCTACTGGTGGAAACGGAGGTGATTTTGATGGAGGTGAAGGACTAGATCCACTTATCTCAGCTTATGCAATCACAAAAACTAATGATAATAAATTTGTACTTGCAGTAAATGCAGGTAGTAATACCGTTACTTCTATGGCGGTAAATGAGGATTTCTCATTGACTGCTGTCAGTACGCAATCTACACTGGATGTAGGACCTAACAGTATAGCTTATGTGCCATCTAGAAGATTTGGCATCAATGGGTTAGTATACGTAAGTAATATTACAAGAGAAGAATTTTTAGCACAAGGAGAGCCTGCACAGCAAGGTACAATTACAGGATACTGGTTATTGAACGACGGTACATTAGTACCTATCGCGGATTCAAGAAGAGAACTGGCTAACAGACCTTCTGCTATACAATTTTCTCCAGATGGTGACTTCGTAGTCGTCGCATCTATCAATTCTGGTTCTTCTGCTTTAGCTAGTGGAAGTGAAGATGAGATTGTTGTATATAGAGTTAATAGTGATGGTACATTAACTAGTGATCAGATCAGTGCTGGTACATCTACATTGAGAGGAAATGCAGAAGGAAGAAACTTACCTTCAGCAATTGGATTCCAGATAGTAGGTGACAACTATGTCGTTGTAACTGAAGCAAGAGAATTTAGACCAGATGGTACGCCACCAGTATTCCCAGGACTACAAGATGGATCTGTATCTACATGGCAAATACTTCCTGACGGTACATTAAATGCAATAAGTCTTGATGTAGCTTCTGGAGAAAATAACACAGGTAGAACTGCTTGTTGGTTAGATTTTTCTGATGAGAATACTTTCTTCGTATCTAATGCAATAGAAGCTGGATTAGCTTCTTATAGCTTCAATGAAGGTGTCGTGGAATTAATAGACCAAGTTGCGGCACAAGGAACAGGTGCTACAGGTAATACGACTGACCCAGCTGCTGCATTTGGCACGACTGAAGGATGGATAGATATGTGGATTTCTGATGACAACAGATTCCTATATCAAGCTTATGGATTGACAGGTGCTGTGGGTGTATTTGAAATAAATGGTGATGAGTTGACGCTTATACAAGAAGTAGAAGGAGACCTTCCTACTAATAATATACAAGGTATCGTATCAGTAGGACAACCAGCTAATGCAGGTAATCCATTAACTGCCAGATATAGATTGACGTTTGATGCAGTTTGGAATGAAGATACACATCCAGTAGACTTCCCAGCTGACGAGCCGAACATAGCTAGATTCTCTCCTGTAGCAGGATTGACTCACAATAATGATTTTGTTCTTTTCGAAGATGATGGCATGGCCACACCTGGATTAGTAGAGATTTCTCAGTCTGGTTCTAGAGACCCACTAGATTCTGAGTTAGCTGAAGTTATCATTAACGGCGAAGGTCAATTCTACATAGAAAGTAACACTAGAGTAAGACCTGCTCCAGACACGATTTCTACAACATTCGAAATCTCAGAGTCTCATCCTCTTGTGAGTGTGACGTCTATGATTGCCCCAAGTCCGGATTGGATTGTAGCAGTAAGAGGTCTTAACCTATTAGAGAATGGCGAGTTCATAGATAGAAGAATTGTACAATTCTCACCTTATGATACTGGATCTGATAGTGGTGTATCTTATGCTTCTCCTAACCAACCAACTGTACCGCAGCAGCCTATCACGCCGATCACTGGTGGTGTATTAGCTAACAACGGTTCTATAGCAAGTTTCGGTATATGGAGATTCGAAAGAATAGATGAATTTAATAACTGTGGTGTAAGAGCAGGATCTCTTGCTGGTGGACCAGTAAGCTTCTGCATGGACGGTAGCGCTGATATTCTAGATGCTAATAGTATTAGCCTTACAGGTGACAATGCACTTAACCAGTCATTAATCACTGATGAGCAAGGATTCATCGTAGCGTTACCAGGTACATTATCTGATGTCAACTTCGAAGATATGGGAGAAGGTGTAAGATATGTTTACAACCTAGGTTACGATGGTGTTCCTGATGGCTTAGCAGTAGGAAATAACATAGAGGACTTAAGAGGATGTTTTGACTTATCTAACTCAGTAAGAGTAACAAGTGTAGATGTAGTAGCTTGTAGTGGTAACCTAGTAGGTGCTGTGTACGCGATGTCTAACGGAGAAGGACAAGTGCCAGGAATCGTACAAGGACCTAATTCAATAGTAGCATATGGACAAGCGGCTAACGGTACGCTTTCACTTATAGGTAACTACCCTACTGGTGGTAACGGAGGTGATTTTGATGGAGGTGAAGGATTAGATCCATTAATCTCTGCATACGCAATCACTAAGACATTAGATAACAGATTTGTACTAGCAGTAAATGCAGGTAGTAACACGTTAACGTCTATGGCTGTGGGTGAAGATTTCTCACTTACGGCAGTAGATACAGAATCTACATTAGATGTAGGACCTAACAGTATCGCCTATGTGCCATCTAGAAGATTTGGCATCAGCGGGATGGTATATGTTTCTAATATCTCTCGTCAAGAGTTTGTAGACCAAGGTGAGCCGGCGCAGCAAGGTAGTATCGTAGGATACTGGTTATTAGATGATGGTACGCTTCAGCCTATAGTAGATTCAAGAAGAGAATTAGCTAATAGACCTTCTGCTATACAATTTTCTCCAGATGGTGACTTCGTAGTTGTAGCATCTATCAACTCTGGTTCTTCTGCTTTAGCTAGTGGAAGTGAAGATGAGATAGTTGTATATAGAGTCAATAGCGATGGTACATTAAGTAATGAGCAAATCAGTGGTGGCACTTCTACATTGAGAGACAATGCAGAAGGAAGAAACTTACCTTCAGCAATTGGATTCCAGATAGTAGGTGACA
>CAZIMH010000333.1:0-3494 GCA_964540155.1 uncultured Saprospiraceae bacterium | reverse complement strand
GATTGGTGCCGTCTGAATGTAATCCTAACAATTGTTTTGGTATTACTGTGAGTAGGAATTGAGGGTGAAGAATTGAATTTAATTTATTGAGTTATGTAAGTGAAAAAGAAAATCAAACAATCAACAAAATAAATAACCAATTGAGTCATTGAGAAATAAAAAGATGTAATCATTGACTATCATGTATCGTACAATCTCAATAGTACTAATTTTCATCTTTTCAACTTCACTCCACTCACAAAGGCTTGACGTAGAAGCCATAAGTAGTTTTGAAGAATTCAGGTATAGATTATTTGACATAGCACCTGATGGCAAGTGGTATATTATCTTAGAGAATGATGAGCTGCTGACTTCTACTGATGAAGGTGAGAACTGGACAATGATTTCTTATCCAGATACTTTTGACATAAGTAGTATAAAATATTTTGACAGTGGAGAACTACTACTTCGCTCGACAACGGCTTCAATACTCGGCAACGATAGCAATTGGAAATCACTTCCCAGTTTAGATGGTTTTAGTTTGATTCAAGTTCAGAATGATACTATCTATTGTGCCCTTGAGAATGAAGTGTACTTATCGACGGACAGAGGAGAAACTTTAAATATTGCATTTACTACTGAGGACTATGAGAACATAACGAAAATGTTTGTCACTGATAGGAGTGTATTTCTCTTAGGAAGTGAAGAACCTGATAATCGAACAAACTTACAGTCGTTCTTCAGGTATAATAAAAGGTATAATAAAGTTGATAGCTTAAGAATAAATTCTTCTAGTATTGTTACACAGCTACCTACTATAAGACTTATTGACATAAATAATGATGATGAATTTGGACTGACTACTTTTCGAGACAACAGAGGATCTGACGGCATATATGAAGAAGCAGCCTATGGCCTTAAGTCTCGTGTTGCAATGCACGATGTGAAAGTACACCAAGGAAAGGTCTATTTTACCTATAATCAAAACGGTTTGGGTGTCTATGATTTGGAGACAAGAATTCTTGAGGAATATGTAGTAGATCAGATGGGTAAAATACATGCCCATGATGGTAAGATTTATATAGCAGATAGGAATAAAATACTTGAAGTTTCAGAATTCGTAAATGAAGCTGGTCAGATTAAGGTAATTGTACCTGACCTTAAAAGAACTTATACAAATGCTGAAGCCTATACAGTCGCAAATGACGGAACACCATATGCGGATACTGGCTATAATATATTTGCTTATGATGATCTCTCACAAATTTGGAGGCAACTTGACTTAGATTATGATAATATTATCGATTGGACAATTAACGCTGAGAGTACATTATATGTATTAAGTACAACGAATTTTCATATTATAAATAACAATGGACTTGACGTTGTTACAAAGCCATTCAACAACTACATATTCGCAGATAATACTCAGTATAACAATAAATTTATTGTCAATTCTATTAAAAGTTTTGGCACTAAGAAAGTTCACATAAAAAGCTGGTCATTGGAACCATGGGTTAAGCCAGCAACTCTAGCCTCCTCTAATGAAGGAAGCGATTTTTATATATTGTTTGTACCCATTGGTGTACACATCGATTTTAATTCATTCAAAAATGTAGGCAGCAAAGCTTATTACCAATCAGGATTAACATTGGGTTCTTATAATAATCAATGGGAGTTTGTTCCATTATGGGATAAAGATCAGCCTGAAATATCTTCTTTGCCTAGGGGGTACAATATGTACACCACAGATTCTACTACAATCTACTTACAACCAACCAGAGAGTCAGGTTTCATAATACATACTACTGATAAAGGCCAGTCATGGACTAAAAAGACCAGAGGTCCTGCAGGTGCAATGCATAAAGGTGTACTTCCTGGATCAAGTTGGATTCGACAAACTCAAACGGGTAGAATTTATTACAGAGAAAATTTAGATGCGGACTATGTCCAAATAGACAATTCTATAATTCCCAGCATATCTTTTATTCATTCTTCACCGATGGGTGGTACTTATTTTGAACAAAATGATATCTTATATAGACTCGGAAATAAAATATTTCATCCACAAACAATTTCAGGTAGCATCTTTCTAGATGAGAATAATAATTGCCAAATGGAAAGTGGTGAAGAAGCAGAATTTAGGTCATGGTCATTTAGCTTGACTGGTAATAATTATTCTGCTTTCACATTCTCTACAAGTGGGGAATATAATTTCGATGTGCCAGTGGGCACCTACACTTTAGATGTTAACCCTCCTTCAGAATTATGGAATATATGTGATACCACTTTCACAATAGAAGTCACAGATCCTAATCAAGAAATTATTCAAAATATCGGGGTCAATACTGATGAAGTCTGTGTCGATCTGGAAGTATTTATAAGTAGTCCTACAGTGAAAAGATGTAAAATCAACACCTATTATCTAACAATAAAAAACACTGGAACGGGAGGGACAGATAATGCATTTGTAGATGTCACGCCAGATTCCACCTTTAACTTATTCAAAGTAAAATTCTTAGGTGAGCATGAAGAACTTAGCAATGGAAAAATAAGACTCTATTTCGGTGGACTAGAAGTTTTGGAAGAAAAAATGGCTAAAATCTTGTTTGAAGAAAATTGCACAAGTGAACTTGGCCAACGGCATTGTGTAACTGCAGAGGGATTCTCCGACAACATATGTACTACCTCTGTAAATACAAGCAATACAGAGTATCAAAATAATGTAGGTCCATTTGACCCCAATGATATGCGGGTGTTCAACGACTTAGGATTTAGAGCACTTAATTTCGAAGAAGATGATGAACAGATATATCATGTAAGATTTCAAAACACAGGAACTGACACGGCAGAAAATGTGGAAGTAGTTGTTTCTCTAGATGACTCTCTGGACTTAAGTACTCTCCAGGTTATAGATGGATCCCACGACTACACCTCTTCATTCAATGATGTATCCCATCTCGTCATGAGGTTCGATAACATTATGCTCCCAGATAGTTTTGTAAATGAGCCTGCTTCAAATGGCTATTTTAGATTCAAAGTAAAACCAGTCAAAAAAGCAACCCCTGGACAAACCTTTGATTCATATTCAGATATTTATTTTGACTTCAATCAACCAATAAGAACAAATATCAGCAGAGCAAAAATAGGAGAACAATGTGGTCCTCCCACAGTAGAAGAAATTGAAATTCAAATTTGTAGTGGCGAATCTTACTTTGGACTCAGCAACTCTGGATATTATTTAGATATGTTAACCACAAAAACTGGTTGTGATTCACTCCGAAAATTAAAACTCATACGATACAATAATTTAAGCACTACTCTTCCTACTCTAAATCTTTGTGAAGGAGAATCTTTCAGAGGCAGAATAACAAATACAACAATAATTGATTCCCTTACAAGGGTTATTGGTTGCGATTCTATTGTCTCACAAAGAATAATATTCCACGATTGGTTATCGAATGAAGAAATGAAATTTGACTTATGCCCTAATGATACAATCCATGGTTATCATC
>CAZIMH010000332.1:0-3500 GCA_964540155.1 uncultured Saprospiraceae bacterium | reverse complement strand
GTTTAAAATACCTTTCGAGTTCATAGGATTCTGGCACACTCTTGACTTCTAATCGTTGCATCATAATCGCAAAAGGGGCATAATTAAATAGAGGATATCGTTGTGGGTTAGCAAAAGCCAGATACAATGCTACTTCCGCTTCTCCATGAAAATGCGTTGTCCACTTTGGTTGCTTGGCTTGCAGTTGCTCCAGCATCTGATCACAATGAAAGACAAAGCGATTGATACGCATACCAAGGTCTTTGTCTTCGTTATACAAATCTCTAAACATGGATCTGACAAACTCCTTATCCATATCCAAAAAGAGCAGCATGACTTCCTTAGCAGAATTCTGACTCCCACCCCACAGTCTACCTGACAACTTACTCTGTAACGAGTTATCATACATAGTCTTCAAATCCAATGCGGACAAATCCCAATTGGCTTCAAAATTCTGCAAGCACTCATACTTGTATAATTCATTGTATGACTGGGTAATCTGCAAGTGATTACGAAAGACCTCCTTGTACGCGTTAATTTTATCTACTTTCAAATTGTGATTTATTTTACAAAAGTATAAATATAAAAAAAGGGCATCCAAGAGAGAAGGATGCCCAATTCATTGAGATTAATTCTTATTTAATTTTTTGCCAGCTTAACTAATGATCGTCCATTAATTAATTTCCCTTTCTCATCTGTTCTAAACTCACTTGCTAAAAAGTAATATGCATCATCTGCTTCATACACTTTTGTTTTTACTGTCTTATCATGGGACCTCATCGTCATTTTGTCCTTGGTAATATCAGTAACTTCTGATAAAGTGTTACCCTCGATTTTATATATATGTGGCATAGCCATCTCCCACTTAAAATCTTGTAATCCAGTTACATTCTCTCTAGTCAACACATATACGTCATCCCCTTCATTGACTAATATTTCATATATGGATGCCGTTTTCTTAGCTTCTTTGGTTTCTATAATCATAGGATCTGACATCTGCTCGCCATCTAATTTATAGATATAATACTTATCCACCAGCTTAGATCGAGAATTGGTATTGGCATACATCGCATAATGGCCTTGGTCAGAAGATATAAAATCAATCGCAGTTCTCGTATCATCTTTCTTATCTAATTGCAGATAATGGACCTTTTGTCCAGATGGACTAGAGACTAAAACAAACTTGTTATAAAATCTCTCCATATAACCCATAACAACTGTCTCACCATTGTTATTAGTTATGACTGTATCTACATCAGAATATTCTAACGGAAAGTCATAGGTGTGATTATATTTGATAGATCCATCTCCTGAAACTGCCATTACATTTAATTGCTTTTTATTGGCACCAGGATTCTTCTTCTTGTGATACTGTTGCTTAGAAACGACTGCTGTAAAATCCATTTCAGTTGCATGATTAGCAGAGGTCTTGTATTGATTCACTTTTTGTACAGCATTCCAAGCTTCATCAGTCTTTATCTCCGACCTTGTAATCAATTCTCCTGTGGGAGCAAGAACAACAATTTCCTTGTTACGATACTCATGCATATCATCATCCTTTAGATTCAATCCGTTAAGCGCCACTAAGTTTCCAGTCTCAGTAGAACTCATCCAGATTATATTTCTCCAGAAATTCTTCTTATCCTGACCACCATTGTAGCTATCTTCCCAGTCATGGGATACCTCGCCTGTAGGTACATATTGGAAATCCATACCAGCTGCCTTTGAATTTATCTTATTGACATCTTGGACTAGGTTACCCAACTTCCCTCTTAATCCTTTCTTCTTCTTTCTATTCTCCTTTGCCTCTACCGCTGCTGCTTCTCCTTTCTTAAACTGTTGTGACTTAAAGCCTTTTACTTTACTCTTAAATAAGCCTAGATCTAAGGTGCTTTTATAAAATGACTCCGGTCTCTTCTTATTGAATTCATCCAGATAGTCTACATCAGACAACTCAGGATAAGCCTCTACAAGTTCTGTATAATTCCGAATGTCCTCTCGTGATCCCAATTCCTTTTTACCTATCTTAAAACTTCGATAATTGATATTAGCCAAATCAGGCGAACTCAATATAAAAGTCTCTCCATTGGTTATCTGGTTTTTGTCATTGTAATCTAATACATGTAATCTGCATAGATTAAATGGCTGACCATCAGAATTTTCAAACTCATAATCAGTCGTTGCAAATAATCGCATACCCTCATCACCATCTACAACTTTGATGACAGACGCATTTTCTCCTTCTTCTATAAAAGTATAACTCGTTAAGGATTGACCATAGACTAATGCCGGTATGAGCATCAGCACTAATAGCAGATTGAATAATGTTTGTTTCATAATGTTATAATAATTTAAAGACTGCTTTATTGATAATTAAATATAATCAGCCAGTACAATAATCTGAAATACCATCGTTTGTTTAACACAATCCCATTTCGACAATGACAAACATTGCTACCGCTTTAGCTACATACCCTCGATATATGGTCCGCCATATTCCAAGATTAAGGCAGCTATCTCCTTGATATCTCTATCTACTCCATCCAACTCCGTATTATAATTAGAGATACTTGCTTCTACCCACTTTACTATATCGAGATGTGTATCTGTCGGTCCGTATGTAGAATTGGATATACCTCTGTATAATGAAAACATATGCTCTCCTATCGTAGGTAGGTCCTTCTCTCCTATCTGCGCTCTTGCGCTACTACCATTGACTGCCGTCTTTAGTTCTGTATGACGCTTTTTAATAGAACTTAACTTATTCGCATACTTGTCGGTAGGAATATTAGTTTGCTTAAGGGCTCTGTCTAAGGCGCTAATCTGTGAGGACTTCTTAGAGAATGCAGACTGGAAGGCACCGACTGATCTTTGCAGTTCAGTATAGTCCGACCAGAACTCCATCACTTTTGCTTGTGACGGTGCATCATCAGAAGGCTGATATAATGGCGTTACATTAAAAGTAACCTCCTTAGCCAATTTACTTTCCGTTCCATCTGACACCCTAACTAATTGTGCTGTGTACTGACCAGGAGGCGCTAACAAGCCTTGTGGTTCTGGCTCGAACTCCCCCCGTGGACGTGGATTCAGTGCAATCAAATCTGACGACGGATATCTCAAGTCCCATGCCACACGCGTAAAGCCTTTAGATGCTTTGCAAGCTATTCTTCTTACGGTCTTGCCTTGCTTATCTGTGATAATTAAAAAGAGTTCATCTTTAATTTCGTTCAGCTCATCGTCTAGGTCATCCCATGAGGCGCTCGCTATTGCTTTCTTGTTCTTTACGGCTTCCTTCTCTGCTTCTTGTCTTAGTTCCTTTTGGCTCTTCTGACCATCTTTAAGATAGTAGGTAAACAAAGCACCAAATTCAGGATTAGGAGCGACATAGTATCCTGTACCCTGGCTCCCACTCGTTCCATTAAAGCCGATGGATGATCGGGGTATATAACAATGAGCATCTCTCAAAAAAAAAAGTTGCTCTTCTCGCGTAGGCTGGTTCTTCGCTAAACTGTTGACACCGC
>CAZIMH010000331.1:0-3509 GCA_964540155.1 uncultured Saprospiraceae bacterium | reverse complement strand
AATATCTTGCCAAAACTCGACCATCTGAAGATAAACATGTCCTCTGATGAATCTTGCCTGAGCTACAATATCGTTTCTATTTGCTTCCGCAAAGGTTTCATCCTCTACAAGTGGAATATTTGCGATTACATTATTTGCTCTGTTGATTACTTCATAGAAATCTGTGTAAACAGCAGCCATTGTTCCATTAGCTGGAAACACATTGAAATTTCCAAATTCTAATCTAGTAGGGAAAGTTCCTGTAAATACCGTTTCATCAGAAAAATACTGCGGCAAAGCCAACCAGCCATCAAAGGCGAGGGTGGCATCTTGTAAATCGTCATAAACACCATTTAATGCCGCAGAAGCTGATGCTCTATCTGCAAACGCAGAACTTGTCGGGATACTATTTATTGGTGACAAATCTTCTAATTCTGCACAAGCAGTAAAGAAAACTATTGTGACCACCAATGAGGTTAATTTTATTATACTCTTCATGATATTATAGTTTTTAGAATCCAACATTAATACCGATAGTAACTGTCTTCGGCTGCGGGAAAGTTAGAAAATCAGTTCCTGCTGCACCATTAGAGACATCAAATGTGCTTACTTCAGGATCAAACCATGAGTAACCGGTAAAGGTCAATAGGTTAAATCCAGACACATATACTCTTGCACGATCTATACCTACCTTGTCAAGCGCAATTCTAGGAATAGTGTAGCCTAATGAAACTGTCTTAAGTCTTAAATAATCTCCGTCCTCTACATATCTGTCAGAATCTCTTCTATTATTATTAGGGTCACCTCCGACTAATCTCGGAATATCTGTTACGTCCCCTTCTTCTTGCCATCTGTTTTCGAATGCATTTACAGTTGGTGCAAAAACGCTATTCAGACCTTCTGCAAAAGCCAAATTATTATTATAAATCTGGAAACCAGTAGCAAATTGGAAGAATACATTCAGGTCAAAACCTGCAAATGAAATGCTATTTCTAAGACCACCTGTCCAATCTGGAAGTGCTTTTCCTAAGAAATTTCTATCATCATCGTTAATAACACCATCTGGTGCTAAATCATCTGCTGTGTTCAAAATTCCGTCTGGTCCAGCTCCTCCACCAATATCGGCAAACCTAATATCCCCTGGTGAAGTATTTGCAGTTTGAGTTGCGTGAGCCTCTACTTCTGCCTGATTCTGGAATAAGCCATCAGTAACATTTCCGTAGAAACTACCTAACGGCTGACCCTCAGCTATTCTTGATCCAAACCCTTGGTCTATAGGAATTCCGTCCACTAATTCAAGAACTTCATTTTGGTTATACCCAGCTACTAATGAAGCATTCCATCTGAAAGAACCATTATTAACGATATCATATCCTAGTTCAAATTCTATTCCTCTGTTTCGGACTTCTCCAATATTCTCTAATACACTTAAGAATCCTGAAGTAGTAGGGATAGGTCTGTTTAGTAGTAAATCCTCTGTATTCTTTTGGTATAAGTTAACTAAACCTGTCAGTTTGTTATTGAATAAACCAAAGTCAATACCTACATCAATTGCGGTAGTTGTCTCCCACTTTAAGTCAGGATTTCCAATCTGTGATGGTGCCGTTCCTGGCGTATCAAGGAAGTTATTTCCTCCAGCAAATAATTGTCTTGAGGCGAAATTACCCACATTGTTATTTCCAGTCTGTCCCCAACCAACTCTCAATTTCAAATCAGAAAATGGACCACTCGTTAGGAAATTCTCATTAGACAATCTCCACGCCACTGAAACACCTGGGAAAGTACCCCATCTGTTATTAATAAATCTAGACGATCCATCTCTTCTTACAGAAGCTGTAACGAAGATTCTTTCGTCGTAGTTATAATTTACATTACCAAAGAATGATCTAAGATTATCTCCTGAAAAACCTCCGTTTGTAGTAAGTGGCTGCGCCCCAGAGCTCAATCCATTAAATTCATCTGTAGGGAAATCAACAGATTCAGTAAATGAAGAATTCTGCGAATCTTCCTGAAATGAAGAACCTACTGTTATGTTGAATGTGTTTGCTGCATTCTCATATATGTATGTCAAGTAATTATCAAAAACCAATCTCTGGTTATCGAAATTTCCAACAACAGCTCTACCTGTAGCAGAACTTTGCAGTACACTTGGCTCGAATACCGATTCTCTTACATCTAGTATATCTGCGCCCACTCTTGAAGTGAAATTTAGATAAGGTGTAAATTTAACTTTGGCAGATATATTTCCTTGAAATCTGTTTCTAGCTACGTTATTCTCATATCTAGTAACTGCAGCGACAGGATTTTCCAAACCAAATGCTGATCCGAAACTTCCATCTTCATTCATCACTGGTACTACAGGAGGCAATAAAATTGCAGTAGATAAAGCTCCAAAAATATTATTATCATTTTGAACTTGATCTGTACTACTATCTGTGTAACCTAAGTTCATATCAAAATCTAACCAATCTGTTGCTTTTTGAGACAGGTTTAGTCTTGCAGAGTATCTCTGGAATTGAGAACCTAAAATGATTCCTTCATTCTCAGCAAACCCTAAGGCTGCAAAGTATTTAGTCTTATCAGTACCTCCACTGAAGTCTAAGCTATATTCTTGCTGCAGACCATTTCTAAAAATCAGGTCTTGCCAATCGGAATTAGCTTCAGTTCCAACAATATTAGCACCAAATACTTCTGTAATGTATTCAATGTAAGTAGGCCCATCGACAACATCTATACGGTTTATAGGAGAAGAAGAGCCAACAGAAGCGTTAAAATTGATTCTAGTATCTCCTTTTTTTCCTTTTTTAGTAGTTATAACAACGACACCATTCGCCGCTCTAGATCCATAAATAGCTGAAGAGGCTGCATCTTTCAATACCTCCATAGACTCTATTTCATTTGGATTCAAATCAGAAAGCACACTTAATTGTGCATTTCCTACTCCTTCTTGTGTAAAGTCAGTATTATCATCGATGATTGGAATACCATCTACAATATAAAGAGGTTGACTACTCGCGTTGATAGAGGTTGTACCCCTTACCCTTACGTCAATTCCTCCACCTGGCGTTCCAGAACTTTTTGTTACTGTTACTCCAGCTGTACTTCCTTGCAAGGCAATCTGAGCTGCTGGCAAGGTTACATCTCGGTAATCATCCAAATCCACACTGGACACTGCTCCTGTGAGATCTTTCCGTTTTGCTGTCGTGTAGCCCAGAATAACTACATCTTCTAATAATGTACCTTCTGTAAGTAATACGTTATAAAAAGATTCTGTACCAAGAGCGATTTCTTGAGTACCAAATCCAGCATAAGTAACGACTAACTCGCTAACTTCTGCAGGTACCTCTAAGCTAAATGATCCATCTATGTCAGTAATGGTACCGACAGACGTTCCTTTAGCTAGTACGTTTGCCCCGATAAGGGCTTCTCCATTGTCATCTGTTATGGACCCAGAAACTACCCGCTGAGCTGATAGACTGAATACAAAAACAGTAGCAAAAAAGAATAATCCTACTAATTTTTTCATACTA
>CAZIMH010000330.1:0-3520 GCA_964540155.1 uncultured Saprospiraceae bacterium | reverse complement strand
TGGCGGGGAGGTGGAGATCAAAAGCATGTCCCACATGGGATATGATGCCGCCACAATAGGAAATCACGATTTCGATGGCGGGATGATAGGATTTAATAAGCAACTAGCACATGCAAATTTTGACTTTGTGTGCAGTAACTATGACTTTTCTGACACCTTGTTATCTGAGGCTACTAAGAATCATAAGGTTATCCAAAGAGGCAATCTCAAAATTGGAATTTTAGGACTCGGCATAGAACTCAAAGGACTAGTGCCGCCTAATTTATATGGCAATACGCAATACATGGACCCAGTATCATATGCACAGAAAGAGGCTTCTATTCTCAAACATGAACTGGGGTGTGATTTGGTCATATGCCTATCGCACTTAGGTTATAAATATCGGTCCAATACAATTTCAGATGTGTACCTAGCTGAAAACACAGAAGACATAGATTTAATACTCGGAGGTCATACCCATACTTTTCTGGATAAACCTGTTATCTACGAGAATAGCCGCGGTCATGAAGTCATGGTCAGTCAAGCCGGATGGGCTGGAATTCTTCTGGGTAGAATAGATATAGTCTTTGAGAAAAACAGAATTAACAAATGTGTATACTGTAATAATATTGTTATTAATTAAAATCTCCATTGATGCTGAACGCATTATAATTATGTTCAATATTTAATATATTATCTACTGAATATTAGATCCTTATACTTGGCACAAATACCCATATTTAATTAGTACCCTTTTTTGGTGAACTTAATCACCTGCCAAAAAAAAAATGTGAATTTTACCTATCTGATAATTGAGTCCCTTTCAAAAAGATCTTCCATATTTGTCGCCCGCTAAAAGCATCCGATTTAAGTTCTCACTTAGAAATCGATTTTTCAAAACCAGCTTTATTTAGCGTTTTTATTCATTTTATTGGCGGAAGTATTTTTACTTCAAAATCAGGCTTTGATGAAAGAATCGTACGAATCTCTTTGGGACAATTGTCTCTCTATTATAAAGAAAAACATAAACGAAAAAAGCTACAATACATGGTTCAAACCAATAAAACCAATAAAACATAATAACAGTGTTCTTACTATCCAGGTACCTAATAAATTCTTCTATGATTGGATAGAGGAGCACTATCTAAATATTCTTAAAAAATCAATATATCAAGTACTAGGGCCGACTGGCAGATTAGAGTATAAGATTGTAGTCGATAATACAAACAATAAGGTACAGCAAGAACAGACTATAGATACTAAGTCCATCAAGAATCCATTTGTGATTCCAGGACTTAAGAAAATGAAAATTCCCAATAACCTTAATCCTAAATATCTTTTTGAAAATTACATAGAAGGCACTTGCAACAGAATAGGCCGATCTGCTGGTGAAGCTATTAGTAAAAAGCCGGGAGGAACTGCTTTCAATCCACTGGTTATTTATGGTGGTGTTGGATTAGGGAAAACGCATTTGGCGCACGCCATAGGCAATTCGATATTACAGCAAGACGCTAATCACAATGTCTTATATATAACTACCGAGTCATTCACAACCAAAATTGTCAATGCGATTAAGAATGGGACTATGGATGATCTCATTAACTACTTCAGCTTAATCGATACTTTAATAGTAGATGATATTCAATTTCTGTCAGGAAGAGAGAAGACGCAAAACATATTCTTTAATATCTTCAATCAACTCCAACAGACGAACAAACAGATAATCCTTACATCAGATAAACCACCTAAAGATCTAAAAGGCGTATCAGAAAGGTTGATTAACAGATTTAAGTGGGGATTGACTGCTGATATAGTGCCACCAGAATTCGAAACAAGGTTAGCCATCTTTGAAGAAAAGGTAGGCGCTGATATCCACAAGGTGCCTAAAAAGGTAATGGAATACATCTGCTTTAATATCAAGAAGAATGTTCGGGAACTAGAAGGCGTCCTGATTTCTCTATTGGCTCATGCAAATCTCAATGACAAGGAAATTGATATCAACTTAGCTAAAGAAGTTGTCCAGAAATTTATTACGCAGGAGAACAAGACTGTATCTGTGCACAATATAGCAAAGCTTGTGGCTGAGCATTTTGATGTCCCTCTGGAGAAATTAAATAGCAAAACAAGAAAACGAGACATCGTCATCGCTCGACAACTATCTATGTTTCTCGCAAAGAACTATACAGAGAGTTCTCTCAAAACCATAGGGCATAATTTCGGAGGCAAGGATCATAGCACAGTTATCTACTCTATCAAAACCATCCAAAATCTTATGGATACAGATGAAGTATTTAGGGATACTGTAGAGGAATTAGAAAAGAAGGTGGAGATGAGCCTACTCCACTAATAGCAATATACCAGAATCACTTCCCCTTATGAGCTGAGTGCCTGAATCTACTTGGTACTTGATATTCTAATGTGAGACTAATATTTTCACCTAACTAGTCGTTTAATTCATCGACACCTAATACCACATTGTGGCCACCCATGGTTATAGAACTTGGTATCAATATTGCAATTAACATATTCAAAATATATTTTATATGAGATTTTCCAACCCCTTACTGTTATTGGGCCTTGTATGTATACTTACATCGTCTTGTGTTAGTAAAAAGAAAATAGCAGAGCTACAGGCTGGCTATGAAAAAGATCTATCAATCGCCAATAAACAACTGGGTGACTGTGGAGAGCAGCTTAGCAAAACGATGGACCTCCTTTCTCAATGCAGATTAGAGAAGGAAAGTCTAAGTAGTTCAGGGACTGTTCGTCAAGAACAGCTTCAGGATCTAAAGAATCAACTTGCAGATTGTCAGTCTCACAGAGACAAACAACTAGACCAGGTAGGAGACCTGACAGTCTTATCACAGTCTGCTAATGAAAACATAAAAGAAACGCTGAGTCAGCTCGAAAAAAGGGATGAATATATCCATCTTCTCCAAGCTGCTAAATCAAAGACAGACTCTATTAACCTAGCGCTGGCTGTCAATCTCAAGAGTGTACTGGCCCAAGGCATCGCAGATAATGACGTAGATATCAAAGTGGACAAGACAGTAGTCTATGTCAATCTTTCTGACAAAATGGTTTACTTCAGTGGTAAGTCTACGATTACCCCAAGAGCAAAAGAAGTGCTGAGTAAGATTGCTAAAATCATAGAGTCTCGACCAGACTTAGAAGTGATGGTAGAGGGTTATACAGACAATGTTCCTATCAGAAATAGCTGTGTGGAAGACAATTGGGATCTTAGTGTGAAGAGAGCTACAGCAGTAGTTAGAACCTTACAGAAGGAGTACAATGTGGACCCGAATCGTCTCATTGCTGCTGGAAGAGGAGAATACAATACACTGGCTGATAACTCTACAGAGGAAGGCAAAGCTATTAATAGAAGGACACGAATTATTATCCTGCCTAAGCTAGATCAATTTTATGACTTGCTTAATCCAGCAAATGTCCCAGAATAATAAAGAGAAATAATCCAAAAACAGTTTTACAATTTGACAATGGCTGCTCGTGAGAGTGGCCATTTTTCATTGCATAAAAAAAG
>CAZIMH010000329.1:0-3528 GCA_964540155.1 uncultured Saprospiraceae bacterium | reverse complement strand
GAATTCAAGTTTTTATAAGCGTTAAAAAATGAAAATCAGCCTTGAATTTTTTGTTCTATTTGTATAGAATCTGATGATTTAAAGTGCATTCTAGATGCGCTATTCAGTTAACTGCATTATAATTCTAATTGAAAAGAGTCTATTTAACCTTCCTTTCCAACTCGATCGGAGCGACAGCGAGCAGAGAGTTCTCCGTTCTCGTAAAGGATTACACTGAAAAGAAAAAAGAAATTCACGCTTACACACCTATACCAGCACAAAGAAATCCCTCTAGGTACATTTAGAAAAGCCCTAACTACCCATCCCTACCTTAAAGTGTAGAGCATTCGTCCATTGCCTTCCGAAATTGTCCCTGTCTATAGCATATACATTAAGTTGCCAGCCCACGGCTAGGTGGAGTTTGGAAGAAGTAGGTATCTGATATTCTATCCCGCCCGCTATGATGGGAATATTAAAATTGCTCAAACCAAAGTTATCACTCTCTCTGATCAGTCCATGGATATATGAGAGTCTTAGTCTCAGTGATCGGCTTCGCGGCAGTGGCGAATAGGTCACTCCAAATGCGGACAGTAAAAAACCAAATTCTAATGCCTCACTCGGCGGGGTGAATTCATCTTGGAAGCCTACATGAACTAACGAATAATATATACCCGTCGTCAACCCAAATCGACTGTTGGCTAATTGGTGATCTAGTACTAAGCCCCAATCGCCTCCTATAGACTGACTAGAAAGTAAGGGACTCGACGTCACATTGATACCATAAGCCAGCGCAATGCTCGTGCTGGCTGACGTCTCATCCTGTGCAGTCAGTGACAGTGCACCAAGGCCAAGGCATAAAATAAAAAATATTCTCATGATGAGACAGCCCCCTACTCTACAATCACCTTACGGGTATGTACACCATTTATAGATAATAGATAGATCCCTCTTTCTACCTGAGATACATCCATATATAATCTGCCTCCAGACACCGATCGCTCAGAATAGATTGTCTGACCCAGTAGTGTTGTCAGTGTTATATCTGCAGTCACCATTCCATCATACTCTACGACCAGCATATCTGATACCGGGTTAGGATATATGGAGAAGGCAGTTTCATCGAACAAGTCTTCTGTAGGTAGTAAGAAATCACAAAATTCTTCATTGGGCTCTAATTCTATCCAACCCCTAGGCTCTAGCGTCCTGCCCTCAAATGCAGGAAAATCCGTCGGGAATCTATTAAATCTAAAGGTGAGATTATCATTGATTACCAATTCCTGACCTTGGGTAGCTGGACCATTTCTCGTCGTTGGGGTCACATATTCCCACACGATGTCATTGTCAGGTGTCATCTCAAAAGTATAGCCAAACCTTCCTGACAATATCATTGTGTTGCCATTAGGTAAAAACTGTACACCAGACAATCTAGAAGAAAACAGATTGGTTTCTCCCTCAGGATGCGATAGATTAAAATCATAAGTCCGAGGCAGAAAGACATCATTAGACATGGTGTAAGCCCATTCATACATTACCCATGGAGGTGTAATCACACTGACCACAGAAAAATCATCTCCAAACTCATTATTGAATACCGCAATCTTACCGAACTGAGGATGGGAAGGCGTCAGATGATCATCTACCCACTGCGCATCATGCTGGAAAAAAAACTGCTTATCCTCCTCTGTACCTTGCCCATAGGTCATCGGGTTACCCCAACGATACATCAGATCACCTCCCCTGTTACTGAATCCACCAAAGTTAGTGGCGGCTTCTGCAGTCGTCGTGGTATGGTCTATTATCCATATCTCATCGAAATGAGGGGCACCTAAAAGTATCTGATCCAGCTCGGCATTATAGTCTATAGAATTAAAATGTAACCAGTCAGCATCTCCACCCTGCATATCATAATTCACATCTATAAGCTCAGGGTGCTCTGAGACTACACCATAATTATTTGCGGTAGAATCAAAGTCTTGTATCAGATGATCCCAGGCATGCCATTCCCAGATGATGCTATCAGTTTCAGGATCTAGCTCGAACACCGCCTCAGGCCATAAGACACCATCCCTAAGTGTGGTCGTATCTCTTCCTGCGGCAGCGCATTCTTCCGCGGTCTTAAGCTCCCAAGCAATCACAAATACTGTTCCCTCAGGTGTGACCGCTATGTCATGATGCAATCTAAATTTATCATCATTCAGTGTAAAATCCCATAACAGATTATTATCCCAGTCCCGCACTTCTACGGTCTCGCCAGCGCCCCCTCTGAAAATTACATCTCCTACAACATCGGCATCTCTCTTCGTCTTATAGAGTAAGCCTTCTTCCGTCAGATAAGCTGTATTGCCTGGTCTAAAGTTGGCCTCATCCTCCCATGTATGTACTATCTCTCCACAACTATTCAGCAAGTACACATTAGGCTGATTAAGCGGGTAAAGCAGATTATAGCCATTATAAGACTGACTCGGATTAAAGGACAATAAGCCGACTGTATTCTGACTCTGCACTAGGTGACTCATGCAAAATATCCCTATAAGCGTAATGTATAGTTTCATGCTATTGCGATTTATAAAAAAGTAATTAACGATTTATGGAATTAGTATATGAAAATTTTCTGAGTGGCTCTCTCCCCATTCTCTAAGACCAGTGTGACGACATAAGCACCCATAAGATATCTATCTCTCAGTAAGATGTCAGACTGATCATAGTCATGCACTTCTAATAACCTACCTTGCATATCACCCAGTACCACTTTCTGTATGTCTATCGTTGTTGTCTCTATTTGCAAGCTATTGGATAAAGGTAAGTAACTAAGTACAATCTCTTCTTCTAGCAGGTCTCCCGTACTTGTTGTCATCAGGCTGCATTCAATTGGATTTAATTCCAGCGGATCACCAGGTGTCACATCCACACCATCAAAACCGGCAAAGTCCATAGGATACTTGTAAGCTCTGAAAGTAGAATTATTTCTTGGTTGCGTACCCTGTGCTATAGGAGAATCGCGATTGACAGGTATCTCATATTCCCATACCACTTCTCTTTCTGGTGTAATCTCGAAAACTCTTCCTGGTGACCCAGAATTAATTAAAGTATTACCATTAGGCAATCTGAATGCATTAGACAAAAATGCACTGTAGAATGTCTCATTCGGCGCATCTCCATAGATCGTATTAGCTTCATCAGGACCATACGGTGTCATATCCTCTCTTGTATAGAATCCAGGATTGTCCTGAGGTGGTGTGAGCACTTCTATCTGGGTACAATCTGCACCGGGTTTACCATTGCCATTATTGAATATCAATATGCTGCCTTCATCAGCTAATCCCTCTTGTATCCAATTAACGCCATGCTGACCGAAGAGCATCTGGTCTGATATCGGCGCCGCCTTATAGGACGATGGATTACCCCAGCGATAAAGGAGATCTCCTCCTCTGCCATAGATGCCGCCAGTATGTCCTGCGGCCTCTGCGGTAGTGGTACTATGATCTATAATCCATATCTCATCAGAATTCCTAATAGAGATAAGAATCTGATCTAGTGCAGGATTATAAT
>CAZIMH010000328.1:0-3542 GCA_964540155.1 uncultured Saprospiraceae bacterium | reverse complement strand
GATTATTGCAGCCATAAAACCGCCTGATTTTGGGATACCTATACCTAACCCTCATAGTAGGAATATTGTCGTTTGTACCAAAGGAGAACCCTTCTGTAGAAGCGTTAGATTATATAGCGACATACAAGGACTTAGCCATAGCAGAGATGTATCGTACTGGTGTACCTGCGTCTATAAAGATGGCACAAGCACTTCATGAGTCCAATCTAGGCAAAAGTGATTTAGCCATACATGCCAATAATCACTTTGGTATCAAATGCAAAAAGTACTGGAAAGGAGGCACTTACTACCACAAGGACGATGATTTCGATGCGCAAGGAAATCTTATAGATTCTTGCTTTCGATCATATGGAATATCGTCAGATTCATGGGTAGACCACTCTAATTTTCTAAAAAACAGAGGCAATTATGTGCATTTGTTCTTATTAGATAGAACAAATTATAAAGCCTGGGCCGTAGGGCTCCAAAAGGCTGGATATGCTACAGATAAGGCCTATGCACAGAAGATAATCAACAAAATAGAGCTATATGGGTTGTATGAATTAGATAAGGCTGACAACCCTTTCAAGAAATTAAACGTTTTAAAAACACGTTAAGAACGTTAGTCTGACTATCATATTAGTCAGTATGATTATATTTACAGCGTCGAAGCCTGGGGGTAATACGAGCAATAAACCAATCTAGGGAAAGATTTTTTTAGAACCTAAATCTCAACCTTAATCTTGGATTTCCTCTTTGGCTTCGATGTTTTTTATACCTATCCTTCGACTTTCTCTTTTGGCTTGGCTGTTGTTTTTAATGAATCTCTAGAGTCCGATTCAGCCTCTTTCCTATTATTATACAAATCCTTGGCTAAGTATAAGGCCTTTCGCATAGAGCCTGGGTTGGCTTCATTTTTTCCAGCAATACCATAGCCTGTCCCGTGGTCAGGTGAGGTCCTTATTATAGGCAGACCTGCTGTGAAGTTCACACCATCTCCAAATGACATCAACTTGAATGGAATCAAGCCTTGGTCATGATACATCGCCAGTATCGCATCTACTTTCTTGAAGTCTGATCCACCAAAAAAACCATCTGAAGGATAGGGACCTGCCACTAATACTTCATTTCTCTTAGCCTCTTTTATCGCTGGCTCTATAAAATCTATCTCTTCTGAGCCTATCACACCGCCATCGCCTGCATGGGGATTAAGTCCAAGCACCGCAATCGTGGGTCTGCTTTTACCAAAATCTTGCTTGAGTGATTTGCTGAGCACTTTCAGCTTTCTGATGAGTTTTTTCTTATCTAGTTGACTCACCACATCTTTGAGCGGGACATGGTTGGAGGCAACTGCTATGACTGCAGAATCTGATACCATAGTCATCACCACTTCAGGTGCATCGAAGGCATCAGCTAGAAACTCGGTATGACCTACATGCTTAAAGCCAGCCAATTCCATTGCTTTTTTGTTGATAGGTGCCGTAACCAAGGCATCTATTAGTCCTTCCTTTGCGTCCTGCACCGCTCTTTCCATGGCCATCAAGGCAAATTTTCCACTTTCCTTGGTTGGCTGCCCTAAGGTGATATTGGTCTCATCATTCCAGCAATTGATAACATTAATCTTGTTATATGAGAGGTTTTTGCCATCCTTCACTGATACATAAGGGAAGTTGGCCTCTTTTACGATATTCTTATGGTAGGACAGTGCTTTGGTACTGCCATATATAATAGGGATGATATGATTGGTTATACTGGGGTGGGAAAGGGCTTTTATTATTACTTCTGGCCCTATACCATTTATATCGCCTATGGTGATTCCTATCTTAATCTTACTCGCCATCTGTTCTTTTTGTTTTACTAAAATCCAAAGATACGGGTATACTATCAGATAGTTCTATTTAAAGGGATTTTGGTAATCAAAGGGTAAATTATAGTGCAATAACCTTAGCGTCTCAATTATAAGTACTTTGGTATTCTATTAAACCAGCAGATGAGAGCCAAAAAACAACTTGGACAACATTTCTTACATGACCAGCAGGTTATAGGCAGAATCTTGGATACCATTAGAGATAACTGCCAAGCCCCGCATCCTATATTAGAAGTAGGTCCTGGCCAAGGTGTGCTCACAGAATTTATAGCCGGACACTTTGACGATTTTAGAGCTATAGAGCTGGACAGAGATATGGTTGCCATCCTTAATCAGAAGCTAAATCCTGAACAGATAATCCATGCTGATTTTCTAAAGGTCGATCTCAAAGAAATATTTGGCGACAAATCTTTTAATCTGGTTGGCAATTTTCCATATAATATTTCTTCGCAGATCATCTTCAAGATGTTGGACAATGTGACCTTTATACCGACCATGATTGGTATGTTTCAGAAGGAAGTCGCAGAACGTATCTGTGCCTCGCCAGGATCCAAAAAGAATGGCATTATCAGTATCAGAGCTCAGGCTATGTACAATGCAACTATGCTTTTTGATATAGATCCGTCTGCCTTCTCTCCACCGCCTAGGGTGATGTCTTCTATGATTATACTCACCCGAAAGGAAGATTACAGTTTGCCTTGTGATCCTCTATTATTTAAGAATATCATTAAGGTGTCCTTCGGTCAACGAAGGAAAAAATTACGAAATACACTCAAGTCTTTTCTTAAAGACAGCTCCGATCCTATATTCCAAAAGCGCCCTGAGCACCTTAGTGTTGAGGAATTTATTAATATTGCCAATCTGATAAAATCACAAAATCTAGATTCATGAGTCTTGAAAGTAAAATAATGCCAGACCTTAAAGCCGCAATGAAGAGCAAAGACCAGGCAGCCCTCAGAGCCATACGTGCCATTAAGGCGGCTATCCTTCTAACTAAAACTGATGGCTCAGGAAAAGAACTGGATGAAGCTGGTGAGATTAAAATGGTTCAAAAACTAATCAAGCAACGTCAAGATTCTCTTGATATCTTCAATAAGCAAGGCAGAGATGATCTGGCGGTGATAGAAAAAGAAGAGATTGAAGTATTAAAGAGATACCTTCCTAAACAACTAAGCGCAGAAGAGCTTAAGCCAATTATACAGAAGATTATTAACGATACAGGCGCTACTGGTATGAAGGACATGGGTAAGGTGATGGGTATGGCCACAAAGCAACTTGCAGGTCAGGCTGATGGCAAGACAGTGTCTGGGCTGGTGAAGGAGTTGTTGGGGTAGGCCTCTGGTGCAGCGGTTCAAGGTGCAACTGTATACGGTCGGTTTAGGGTATATGTTCTTTTTGGTGCAGCGGTACATTGACGGTTTAAGGAATAAGGTATACGGTTCTTTTTGGAGACGATGCCTAATATAGGTTGACCGTTTTGGTATAAAACATCCCATCTCATATAAGTCTTTGAGGAGATGATATTTGATTCGAGCTTTGGTTTGACAAGGATTTAAACACGACAAGCATATGGGATCGAGACTGCAAGTCTCGACCAACGGTTGGTTCTCCCTCTAGAGCCTGCACTGAGCGGAGTCGAACGTGGAGTTAGAGGGCAGGGTTGGCAATTTCGGGGGCAACGGTGCACGGACGGTTT
>CAZIMH010000327.1:0-3557 GCA_964540155.1 uncultured Saprospiraceae bacterium | reverse complement strand
AAAAGAAAAATAGGCTGTCTTTCTTTAAAGGCAACCTATTTTTTATAACACCCTTTGTATATAAGACATATTTTTTATGTGTCACCCCTACGTCATATAAAACATTTCACCTATGTCTTTTCTCACCTAGTTGGGGTAGGTGTGGTAAATACCTGACAGACATATTTTTACATATTAAACCCCCTTTCAGTTTTTTTTTTAAAAAAAATTAATTGAACCTCCACATTTCTGTTCTGTTCAGATATCATGGCCACATATGAACTAGGGCGGACTCAGATTATCACTGCTTCCTTAGAAAAAACATGGGAATTCTTTTCCTCACCTGAAAACCTAGATAAGCTAACACCTGCGAATATGGGTTTCGATATCCTTACGCCAAGGCCGCTCCCTAAAATGTATGAAGGACAGATAATAGAATATAAGGTCAGGCCTGTTCTCGGCATACCCTTGTATTGGAAAACAGAGATTACTGAGGTGAGGCCAATGAAGTTCTTTATAGATAATCAGATAAAAGGCCCTTATAATCTATGGAGACACAAACATACCTTCGAGGAACATAGAGATGGAGTCAGAATGCAAGATCATGTTACCTATAGTCTACCTATGGGAATACTCGGGTCTATTGTCCACAAAATCTATGTGCAGAAACGGCTAGAGGATATATTTGATTACAGATTTAAAGTAGTAGACCAAATCTTTAACCAAAAGATTGGAGTATCTTCTTAAAACTCACAATATCTAATGAAGCCCCACCCACAAGCCCGCCATCGACATCTCGCTTGCTAAATAGCTCCTTAGCGTTCTTAGGCTTGACACTACCTCCGTATAGAATAGAGACACTATTGGCCACCTTGGTACCATACTGACTCTTTAGTAATGACCTTATGTGTTTGTGCATTGATTGAGCCTGAGAAGGCGTCGCAGTTTCTCCAGTCCCAATCGCCCAGATTGGTTCATAGGCTATCGTAATTTGAGCCATCTGCGCCGTGGTAAGATGAAAGAGACTATCCTTAAGTTGTTTGTGTACATATTTATCCTGCGCTTTCTTCTTTCGGACAGCCAATGGTTCCCCACAACAAAAAATAACTTTCATATCAGCACCAATCATGGCATTGAGTTTTTTCTTGAGCAAGCTATTTGTCTCTTTGTTGTACTGTCTTCTTTCTGAATGACCAAGTATAACATGGCCTACCCCAATGGAATTAAGCATCTGATGCGAAACCTCTCCAGTGTAAGCACCTTTAGGTTCATGATGCGCATTTTGTGCTGCCACATGAACCTTCTTATTTGATCTGATCAGTGCATTGACTGCATCTAGGTAAGGTGCTGGACAACCTAAGATTACTTCAGTATTACTACCAATTCTTAGTTTTTCTACATTACTTGCTAGACTTCTAGCTTCTGGGTAAGTCAGATTCATTTTCCAATTCCCTGCTAGAATCTTGGTTCTGCTCATGTTTAATTCTTATGTTGTAAAATCAATAACAATATTGAATGCGAAATTAGTAATTGTATTTGAAGAAGAAGTATGAAGAATAAGACGCCTTATGTGCATAGAGATATCAGTTGGCTATCCTTTAATTACAGGGTACTGCAAGAAGCCAAAGATCCTAGCGTTCCTTTATATGAAAAGATAAAGTTTCTAGCCATCTACAGCTCTAATCTTGGCGAATTCTACAGAGTGCGGGTAAGTAACCATAAAAATCTCATTAGAGCGGGAAAGAAGACATTCAAGAACGTTGAATTTCATCCTAAAGAGATTGTACAGGAGATTATTGCGATTGTCAAAAGGCAGTTAGAAGAGTTTAGTGACATTTTTGAGAATCTGATTATCCCTTCACTCAAAAAAGAAGGTATTGTCATAAAGCGGTTGAATAACCTTAGCAAGGAGCAAATAGAATATATAAATACCTACTTCAGTGAAAACTTAATTCCTTACATAGTTCCCATGCTTCTTAAAGAAGATAAGGTGAAGCCCTTCCTGCAAAATGGTGCTTTATATCTCGGTGTGCATATGAAAAGCAAGGACTTGAAGGATAAGGGAAAGAAGTATTATGCCTTGCTTAAGGTTCCGTCAGAAACTCAAAATCGTTTTATACTCCTTCCATCTGATGAGGGTCATGAATTAATAATTCTGGATGATTTGGTCAGGCAGATTATTCCTCAAATCTTTCCTGGGTTTAAAATTTTAGGCAGCTATTCCTTAAAGCTCACAAGGGATGCAGAGTTATACATAGATGATGAGTATCAAGGAGACCTGATTCAGAAAATTAAAAAAGGGCTTATCAAAAGAGACAAGGGACCCGCTGCTCGTTTGGTTTATGATAGAGATATGCCAAAAGATTTCCTCAATTATCTAAAATCTGTCTTTTCGATCAGTAGCCAAGACCTATTACCTGAAGGTCGATACCACAATAACTTTGAGTTTATAAACTTTCCTAAATTCAATAAGGGCCATCTAAATGACATAGGAATACCTCCTATTCACTATACACCTCTACATGAATCTCAAGATTTCTTCTCTACTCTGCGTGAGAAGGATCATATGCTCTACTTCCCATATCACAAGTATGATAGTGTCGTCAGGTTTTTTGAAGAAGCCTCCGTAGATCCTAATGTTACACATATTAAAATCATACAGTACCGTGTAGCTAAGAATTCCAAAATAATGGATGCCATCATCAAAGCTGTAAAGAACAAAAAGCAAGTGGTGGCCTTTATAGAGATTAAGGCAAGATTCGATGAAGAGGCGAATCTGAATTGGGGAGAAAAATTAGAAAGCAAAGGCGTTAAGGTTTATTATAGTATGCCTGGATTAAAAGTACACTCTAAGCTGGCTATGGTACGTAGACTCATCGATGGCAAGGAAGAGCACTACGGCTACCTGAGCACTGGGAATTTTCATGAAAAAACCGCAGAACTATATACTGACTTCGGATTATTTACCCATGACAAGCGCATTATGGAAGAAGTCAAAAGAATCTTTAAATATCTGGAAACCAAACAAAAGCCATTAGTCCCCTTCAAACATCTTGGTGTAGGGACTTTTAACCTAAAAGAAAAGCTAAAAGAATTACTGGAGCATGAAATACAACTAGCCCGTAAAGGCAAAGACGCATATATCACTGTCAAGATGAACAGTCTACAGGATAAGGAGATGATAGACCTCTTGTACAAAGCAAGCAAAGCTGGTGTCAAGATTAATATGATTGTACGTGGAATTTGTAGCCTTATCCCCGGAATAAAAGGAATTAGCGAGAATATAAAGGGCATCAGTATCATAGACAGGTACTTAGAGCATGCCCGTGTGTTTATTTTCGGCAATAATGGAGAAGAGAAAATATATCTCTCCTCAGCAGATTGGATGGTAAGAAATCTTCACCATAGAGTAGAAACGATGTTCCCAATTTTTGATGAAGAATTAAAACAATTCGTAAGGAATATCATCATGATTCAGCTCAATGATAACGTAAAAGCTCGTGTCATAGATGGATCCCATGAAAACCATTATAAAAGAAATGATAACCAATCTATCAGATCTCAATATGATATCTATT
>CAZIMH010000326.1:0-3571 GCA_964540155.1 uncultured Saprospiraceae bacterium | reverse complement strand
ATCTATTATTTAAAACTAATGATATCTTAAAGAAGACTATTAACTTTACTTACCACAAACATAAAAGGGGCCAGGGGTCGAAGAGCTGACATGTACATCAGATTCAAGCTATAGCCTATTTAAAAGCATTTAAACCCGTAACATCCATTCCTGTAATCAGCAAGTGAATGTCATGGGTGCCTTCGTAGGTGAGGACTGTTTCCAGATTCATCATATGCCTCATGATAGGATACTCATTGGTGATACCCATACCACCATGTATTTGTCTGGCTTCTCGAGCTATTTCCAAGGCCATGTGGACATTGTTTCTTTTGGCCATGGATATCTGTGCAGGAGAGGCCTTGCCATCGTTAGCAAGTGTGCCTAATCTCCAAGCCAATAATTGTGCTTTGGTGATTTCAGTAATCATCTCAGCAAGTTTTTTTTGTGTCAGTTGGAACTGAGCTAAGGGCTTGTCAAACTGAATGCGTTCCAGACTATATCTGAGTGCAGAATCGTAGCAATCTAATGCAGCGCCGATGGCGCCCCATGCGATGCCATATCTGGCTTTAGAGAGGCAAGAAAGGGGCCCTTTGAGGCCGGCTACTTCTGGGAGAATATTTGACTTAGGTACACGACAATCTTCGAAAACCAGTTCTCCAGTTATGCTTGCACGTAGTGACCACTTGCCGTGTATTTCTGGGGCTGAAAATCCTGGTGTATCTTTATCTACGATGACACCTCTAATTTTACCTTCAGGGTCTTTGGCCCATACGACGGCCATATCTGCTACTGGACTATTGGTAATCCACATCTTTGCACCATTCAGTATGATATGATCTCCATCTTCTTTGAAATTAGTGATCATCCCACTTGGATTAGAACCATGGTCGGGCTCCGTCAAACCAAAGCACCCAATCATCTCTCCAGATCCTAATTTAGGTAGGTACTTTTGCTTTTGTGCTTCAGAACCAAATCGATATATAGGATACATGACGAGTGAACCCTGTACAGAAGCCATAGATCTGACGCCTGAATCTCCTCTTTCCAGTTCTTGCATGATGATACCATAAGCAATTTCATCCATACCGCCTCCGCCATATTCCATGGGTAGGCTGGGCCCAAAAGCCCCTATATCCGCTAATCCCTTGAAGAGGTGATGTGGACATTCTGCCCGCTCTGCATAGTCTTCTATTATAGGCGTTACCTCTTGTTTTACCCAGTCTCTTACCGCCGCTCTGGCAATCAGATGGTCCTCAGACAATAACTCGTCTACATTGTAGTAGTCATGATATTGAAATTTATCAACCCTAGCCGTTGTAGGTGCGCCATTTTGATGCATGATTTGCTTTTTTTGTCTATAAGCAAAGGTAGAACATCTGCTTGAGATAGTCATTAAACATTATATAGCTTAGAATTTCAATATTTAAGTTCAGGGATTACCACCGAAAATTGTCTTTTGTAATTGATTACACCTTAGAACCAAAAACTACCTAATTTTGTTCCTTATTAAGTTTGAAGGTTTTTACAGACAAAGAAGATAATAAATATGGAAACTAAGACATCATCCCCAGTAATGTTATATACAGAGCAAACACCGAATCCTGATTCGCTCAAGTTTGTCACCAACAGAATGCTCCACAAAGGCACAGCAGACTTCCGAACACCAGAACTTGCAAAGGATTGGTCCCCACTGGCCACTGCCTTATTCGATTTGCCTTATGTGAAAGGTGTTTATATCTGCAACAATTTTGTCTCGATTACAAAGGAGATGAACTACGAATGGAAGGATATCATGTTGCCCGCCAAGGAATTTATCAAAGCCTATGTGACTGAGGGTAAAACAATCCTCAATGAGGGGTTTGAGGCAGCGATGCAAAAGTTAGAAGAGGAAAAAGGTGTGGCCTACCAGTATGATGGTGATGAAGCAGAAATAGTAAAGAAAATAAAAGGCTTGATAGACCAATATGTGAAACCAGCTGTAGAGATGGATGGTGGTAACATAGAATTTAAGTCCTTTGATAAAGGAAAAGTAGCCGTTATACTTCAGGGGTCATGCAGTGGTTGTCCTTCTTCCACCGTGACCCTAAAGTCAGGTATAGAGGGCATGCTCAAAAGAATGGTGCCAGAAGTGACTGAGGTGGTTGCCGAGATGGGCTAGAATAAATATTCATAGAATATGGCCGTCAACCCTAAAATCGAACTCCGAAATTATGTCGTAGACCTTTGTAGAGAGGTTTCTATCTATATGCGTGAGCATTTAGAGAAAGTAGAAGCCAGTGATATAGAAGAGAAAGAACTGAATAGTCTGGTAAGTTATGTAGATAAGGAGGTGGAGAAGATGATTGTCGATAAGCTAATGCAAGTCACGCCTGACGCTGGTCTTATCACAGAAGAAGACACTAAGAATGATCCTGACAAAGCCCAAGTGTGGATTATAGATCCCTTAGATGGCACCACAAATTTCTTAAGAAAAATACCCCACTTTTCTACGTCGATTGCACTCATGGAAAATGGAGTCATTACCCTCGGCGTTGTCTATGAGACCATGCATGATGTAGCCTATGCCGCTATTAGAGGTCAGGGCGCCTGGATGAATGACAAACCTATGTCAGTAAGCCAGGTGGATAAAATGAATAAGGCCATCGTTGTCACTGGATTTCCATACAGAAGGGACGGAGATATGCAGCAAAGCTTGGACCTGATTCAGTTTTGTGTGATGAATTGTAGAGGTATTCGACGATTAGGGTCAGCGGCACTAGATCTGGCTTATATAGCTAGTGGTAAGTTGGATATCTACTATGAGAATTTCTTAAACATCTGGGACATTGCGGCTGGCGTGCTCTTGGTGGAGGAAGCGGGTGGTATATTGACAGATTTCAATAATGGGGATCAATATCTGGAGACCGGCGGCATTATAGCCAGCAATAAGCATTTGCATCCTGACATGTCCAAAGCCATCGCCGAGACCTATGCCTAGATGACATTTACTAGGTCTATCTGTGGTCTTTATCTAGAAAATTTGGGTGTGGCTCTATAAACACATCCCTAAATTGAGAATAAAGTTAATTTAGAAGCACTGTTATGGATTTCAAAGAAAACATATCAATTGCGCTCAACTCTATAAAATCTAATTTTCTTAGAGCCTTGCTGACCTTACTGATAATAGCAGTAGGGATAGGTTGTCTTGTAGGCATGCTAACGGCCATAGACACCATACTTAATTCTATGAGCAGCAGCTTCAATAGGATGGGCGCTAATTCATTCCATGTATATCCTGCGAGAAACAATATGCAGTCCCGGCAAAATGGTCGTGAAACAAAACGTGCCGACCCTATTGATTTTAGACAAGCCATGGCATTCAAGGAACAGTTTGATTTTTCTTCAGCGAATGTTTCTGTCAATACTTTTTGTCAGTGGAACTCCGTCGTCAAATACAAACAAGAAAAAACCAATCCCAATATTAGATTAGTAGGGATAGACGAAAACTATCTGAGTGCTTCTGCTTATGATATCTTGGAAGGCCGTAATTTCTCTCAAACTGAAATAGATAATGGAGATCACAAAATCATTATAGGGAACGAACTAGTGG
>CAZIMH010000325.1:0-3598 GCA_964540155.1 uncultured Saprospiraceae bacterium | reverse complement strand
TACTCGTGCCCTGCACATCAGTCAATATTTGTTTGTCATCCCCATTAAGTGACATGCTGTAAACTTGTTTTTCCAAAGCATTTTTCTCAGCGGCTCTGTAGTAGATTCGATTATTGGTTTCATCTACGCCGTAGAAATTGATTACATCATAGTCTCCTTTCGTTAGTTGCCTTTTTTCTTGTCCATCTAAGCCATATAAGTACAAGTGATTAAATCCACTTTTTTCACTTGACCAGATGAATTCTTTGTTGTTTTTAAGGAATCGAATATCATCAGTAATATCAATGTAGTATTTGCTATTTTCTTCTAGTATGACTTTAGTATTTCCTGATTGTGGATTGGCCAAAAGCAATTGCAATTTATTCTGATGCCTATTCATGACGTAAAGAAGAATCTCATCAGAATTGTTAGTCCACATAATACGAGGGATGTAGTGCTCGCTGTTATCATCTAGCTTGATGTTGGTGGTCTTTTCATTATCTAGATGAAAACAATGTGCGGTAACTACGGCATTATTTTCTCCAACTTTAGGATACTTAAATGTGACATATTCTGGATACAGATCATTCCTAAAATTAGTCATCGTAAATTCTGGCACTTCTCTTTCGTCGAATTTGAGATAGACAATTTTTTTGCTGTCAGGACTCCAGTGAAAAGCTTGAGCAAAAGAAAATTCTTCTTCATATACCCAATCTGCAGATCCATTTATAATCGCATTTTTTTCACCATCCTCAGTAATAGGTAAGGTCACGCCGTCTTCGAGATTCTTATAGTATATATTATTGTTCCAGACATAAGCCACCTTAGTGCCATCTGGAGAAAGACTGGCATACTGTACTTTATCGTCTTCATACACAGAAGTCAATTCTTCAGTGTCTCTATTGTAGATAAAGAAATTGGCTTTGGATGATCGTCTGTATATGGGTTCAGAATCGGATTCTATAATGATGACTTTTTCATCGTCAGTAAAGCCATACGATCCTATTTTACCCTCAAAGCCGCCTTTTCCTTTTAGCGCACTTGCTTCAAGCACGTTTCCAGCAGATTTTCCTGTGAGGAGATCATACTTCTTGATTACGTTTCGTTCTAATCTTGTATAATGTTGGCCATCATTCATGAAGTTGAATCCGGGTACTCGCTTGGCTAGATATTCATAGTCTTTCCATATTTTTTCTACTGTGATGGTGTCCTGTGAATGTAGATTAATAATAAAAAGGAAAGAGAATAGACAAGTAATAAAATTAATTCGTATCATACCGACTTGTGCAATTTTGTTAAAATTTAGTAGCCTTGTGGCTTCGAAATTAATTATACGCATAATTGACCCATTTACGCAACCCAAATTGTCTTTTGAAAGTATTAAAGTTGAACTCACTACACATTCTATAATTAGGTCAATTAAAATTGACCCTATTTATCATGATAAAGTGGGTCATTATAATTGTTTTATAACCTTACACTCTTTTTAGTATGAGACGATTCAGAAAAAATCGCAAGTTTTCAGGGACTTGTATTTTGTTATCGATTTTATTCCTTGCCTTCTCCTCTCAGTTTCCAACTAGGAGAACAGGTGCGCCAGGAGATTCAGGTACCTGCGCAGGTTGCCACCAGAATAATGGTGGATTTTCAGGCCAAATCAATCTATCTGGCATATCTAATTCAAATGGAAATGATATACTAACTATAGAAACAGAAGTAGAAGTGCTCTCTGGTATACCTGTAAGATCGGGATTTTCTATGGTTGCATTGGATGATTCTGATAATAATGCTGGTGATTTTCTCAGTGGTGATGGGGCCTTTTCCACCGCAGGTGGCAGAGAATACTGGGGACACAGTCCAGCCTTGAATTTCGGTGGCAGTTCTACAGTGTCATGGGAAGCAGACTGGGAAGCACCTAATATAAACGATGATGTTACTTTCTATGTATGCGCAGTTCTAGGAAACGGCTCTGGTACAGGAGGTGATAGGGTAGAATGTATTACAGAAACAATTACGGTAACAGCAATGACGACTGTAATGGTGGAGATAGATAATGAAGTAGATGTAACCTGCCCTGATGGTGATGACGGAGGCGCAGAAGCAATACCTTCTGATGGTGTGCCTCCCTACACCTTTGAGTGGTCTAGCGGAGAGACAACAGATGTTGCTACAAATCTAGAAGCTGGTAATCAATCAGTTACCGTAACAGATAGCAATGGTAATTCAGCAGTGGCTACCACCAACATTGATGAGCCAGACGATATAGAATTTGATGGAGAAGTAATTGATGTCAGTTGCTTTGATGAAGAAGATGGTTTTATAGACGTAAATCCAGAAGGGGGCAATGGTGGACCGTTCACATGTGAGTGGGATTTCTTAGATGATGGATGTACGCAAGTGGATTTAGAGCCTGATACTTATTTTGTAACAGTAACAGACTCTGAAGGATGTACAGAAGAGTTTTCATTTACTATAGAGGAGCCAGATGAAATAGTACTGACATTAAACTCGACGGATGCGTCTGCACCAACTGCTTCTGATGGTACAGCTACAGTTCTGGCATCAGGAGGAAATAGTGGATTTCAATATGTTTGGTCCAATGGCGCTACTACACAGACAATCACTAATTTGCTGCCTGGTGATTATTGTGTCACAGTAACAGATAGTAACGGTTGTATGCAACAGGATTGTATTGGCGTTTCAGGAGGGGCATGTGCCTTATCAGCTACTGCAATGATAGACGATGTGATTTGTTTCGGAGAAAATTCTGGAATGATAGGCTTAGCTATTATGGGGGCAACACCACCTCTGGGTTTTTCTTGGTCTAATGGTACAGCTAACCCTAATCTGACTAATGTACCAGCAGGTACCTATAGTGTCACCGTCAGCGATGCAGCAGCTTGCACATCTGTACTATCTAATCTTATTATCAATCAACCGGATTCCTTGCAGGTCAATTTGCAAAACTTACAGAATGCCTCTTGTGGAAACTCAGCAGATGGCAGCATCATGGTTGATATCCAAGGTGGTGTAGGTGATTATGATATGATTTGGTCTAATGGGGCGATAAATGATACGACTATAGTGGGAATGGATACCATCGTCAATCTTCCAGATACTCTTACAGGTTTGGTTCCTGGGTTATATTCTTACACATTATTAGATGGGAATGATTGTATAGATAATGGTTTTTATCAAGTGGCAAATAATGATAACGTTCCTCCAACTATTTTAGTCATGGAGGCCACTGTAGAACTGGATGCATCTGGAAATGCAAGCCCAGTTACAATAGATGAAGTAGATGCTGGAAGTTTTGATAATTGTGAGATTTCTGCATTCTCCTTTTCTACACCGCCATTTTCTTGCGATGACATAGGCATACAAAGATTTGTTGCATTTGCTACAGACTCTAACGGAAATACAAGCTCAGCAGAAGTAACTGTACAGGTAGTGGATGTGACGCCGCCTGTTATAGATTGTTCTAGTAGTGGTAGGACAGTAAATACCTGCAATGGCGTAGATTATAACTTGCCTTCTGTGGTGGATAATTGTGATAACGTCGATCCTGTTTTGGTTTCAGGTTTCTTTCCTGGCGCTGTATTTCCAGTGGGAACAACGA
>CAZIMH010000324.1:0-3602 GCA_964540155.1 uncultured Saprospiraceae bacterium | reverse complement strand
GTAAAGAATTTTACACAACAAAGGTCAAATGAGAAAATCTTTTAGTGCTCGTGCAGCGGGGGTGTATTCCGTATTGCTTCTCTGTTCTATTGTCTATTCATCAGGGACACTTATAGCCCAGTGTCCATCGACTACCATATCTGGTACTGTTTATTCAGATTCAGATAATGATGGTGAAATTGATTCAGGCGAAAGTAATCTGTCAGGTATTCTGGTCAGAGCTTTTGATGCTAATGGCAATTGGGTAGGACAGTCTGTTACTAACTCGACAGGTACTTATAGTATCCAGAGTCTGGTAGATGGGCAACCCTATCGATTAGAATTCTTGCTCGGTTCAGACCAGCAAGTATCTACATTAGGTCCTGATAATGATGGTGATATCCAATTTACTACAGCGCCTAGCTGTACTTCAGATTTAGGATTAACCAGTCTTTCAGGCAATTGTGGAGAAGATACTGAGATATTTCTCACCTGCTTTGTCAATGGCCTTGGCTCAAATAGTCCAAATCAGGAGACGATATTAGGAATATCCAATAGTTTCACTTCTTCCTCTCCGGTAACAGTCTATAGTACACAGGATCAAACTGGTTCTGTGTGGGGATTGGCATATAGGCAAGGCTTTGATGAGTTATACACTTCGGCCTTTGTGAAACAGCATGCATCTCTAGGTGCAGGCGGAATAGGTGCCTTATACAGAACGGATATATCAAGTACGCCTTCTACAAGTATGTTTGTGGACCTAACACAATTAGGTCAAAATGTAGGCAACTTGGCCCCAGCTAATACTGCTAACTGTAACTATGGAAATCAAGTCGGTACAGTAGGACTTGGTGGCATGGCTATAGATGACACTGGATCCACTCTCTATGTAGCCAACTTATTTACTAAGAGCATAGTCGGCGTTAATATAGCAAACCCTACTGCAGCGAATACGCAGTCATTCAATGTACCCAATCCTGGATGCAATGATGGTTCATATGAGATTTTCGCTGTTACCAACTTTAATGGGTTTATTTATGTCGGTGTGACCTGCACTGGCGAGGCGTCTCAAAACGAAACAAATACAAGTATGCATGTCTATGAACTGAACCCTGGGAATGGTCAGTTCAGCTTAGTCTTCAGCGATAATTATTCTTACGGTTTCTGGAGTGATGCCAATATCGCAGGGCTACAGACACAACAGTGGTTGACAGATATAGCATTTACTGAAGATGGAAATATGATTTTGGCTCTGTCTGATAGATTAGGGCATTCATTCTGTAATGCCTCAACTTCTAGGATAGATGACCAATTTGGTGATATTCTAATAGCTAGCCAATCAGGAAATAGATGGGTGCTTGAAAATAATGGTCAGATTCCTGGACTGACAGGTACAGGCGTAGGAAATGGTCAAGGCCCAGGAGGCGGAGAATTTTTCGGTGAAGATTTTTTCCCAGCTAACCCAACTGATCACCCAGAAGTTGCTTTAGGTTCCGTATATGTTTTACCTGGTTCTAATGAAGTAGTGGCCGCTGTGTTTGATCCTGCTTTTGCGGCATATTCAGGCGGACTGCACAGGTACAATACACAAAGTGGATTGAAGGTAGGAAGTAGAGAACTTTATAATCAAAACATAGCAGAGTACTTCGGAAAAGCAACAGGTTTTGGGAATATAATTGCTGCATGTGGGACAGCTTCTCCGCAGATTGGGAATCTTGTTTGGAGAGATACAGACTGTGATGGGATCCAAGATGCAGGTGAACCTGGTATGGCAGGTCTGAATGTAGTTTTGTACAATTCTGCTTGTTCAGCTATAGCTACTACAGTAACAGATGGCAATGGAAATTATAGTTTTAGTGATGGTATTATTCCAGGGGCTAATTATTTTGTAGGGTTAGATGTCCCTAATTTTAATGGCAACTCTGAGATATTCTTCATAGATAATACGGCCTATACACCTACAGCAGTAGGTGCAGGGGGTCGCCTTGACTCTGACCTGCAGTTTGTACAAGGATGTAATAATTTGGGGCCAGTAGTGCCGGTAACCATTATAGGAAATAATCACACTTCATTTGATATTGGATTAAAGCCGTCTACTAATTTTGACTTGGCTCTTGTGAAGAGAACCATGAATACGAACGGTATACAAGTAGGAGACGTCATCGAATTTCAGATTGAGGTATATAATCAAGGTTCAGTATCTGCAATGAGTTATGAGCTAGTAGATTATATTACTCCTGCTTTCCAATTTGACGCTTCATTAAATACAGGATGGACAGCGGATAATAATGGTAATGCAAGACTTTCTATTTCTAATCAATTGAATCCAGGTCAAAGCAGAACGCATAGTTTATTCCTTAGATTAAATGGATTTTCTAATCTAGATGACTTGGTTAACCATGCGGAGATTTCAACAACCTTAGACTCTAATGGCCAAGTAGACTCTGATGTAGACTCTACAGCGGATGACATAAATGGTAATGATGCAGGCGGAATACCACAGACAAGTACAGATAATCAGTTAGATGGTGATGGGTCCGTAGATGAAGATGACGAAGATATCGCCGTAGTTAATATTTTCGATTTGGCGTTAAATAAAGTAAATCGTGATATCAGACCATATGATATTGGTGAGACAGTCACTTTTGACATAACTGTAAGTAATCAAGGTAATGTAGCGGCCAATTCATTTGATGTATCAGACAACTATCCAGAAGGATTGATTTTCTTCCAAGGCCAGAATCCAGGTTGGGTCGTAACAGGTCCTAATATGGTCACGTATACGCATACTGGGACTTTCGCTTCTGGAGATGAGATTACTCTACCGATAAGACTATTGATAGCTGATGATGCACCATTGGCAGAGTTGATGAATTTTGCAGAGATTTCTGACTTTGAAACATCTGATCCTTTTATTACAGATGATTTTGATTCACAACCAGATACAGATATTACAAACGATGTAGGAGGTACGCTTAATACGTCAACAGATAATATGATTGATGATAATGGACTAGTAGATGAAGATGATCATGATCCAGCAAGTGTTCAAATTAGAGCAGTTGACTTGGCATTGATTAAAAGAGTAGATAGAACAAGTTTCAATCTAGGAGATGAAGTCACATTTATTATCGAAGTACATAATCAAGGAACAACAGATATAAGAAGAATTGAAATTGTTGACTTCCTGCCAGCTAATACATTCTTAAGAGATGACTCTTGGATATTGAGTGGAGGGATAGCCTCTAAAGAAGTTACCTTTTTAAATCCACTCAGATCAGGAGAGGTTTATACAGATCAAATAACCTTGCAGATAGATCCCAATGCATCACCAGGTGCATTTGTAAATGTGGCAGAAATAAGCCGAGTTTATGACAGCCAAAACGTAGATGTGAGTAGTGCTGACATAGATTCTAATCCAGATGCAATTATCGATAACGATGCAGGAGGGATGCCTGTTACTGCAATGGATGATTACTTACTTGGTACGGGATTAGATGATGAGGATGATTCAGATCCAGCATTAATATTCGTACCTATGATTGAATTGACTCAATCTTGTGTGTGCCTTAATAATGCGACACAATCTAATGATGGACAATTCCGTAACGAATTAAAAATCA
>CAZIMH010000323.1:0-3606 GCA_964540155.1 uncultured Saprospiraceae bacterium | reverse complement strand
CCAACGCTCAAGGTCAAAATAGCCAGTTCGTCACCACTAAAAGATTGACTTATAAATGCCATATTTGGCTTTAAAATAGGCTTTAAAGTACCTGCCATTGTTTCCAATTTCGAATCATTCAAAGAAGATCCTGGGAGTTTTATTTTTTCCATGCAAGGACATTGGTTACTCGGATTTGCTGGTGCAATACTATTCGGTATCTACTCATATATGATGGCGAACAACAGGCCGCCTACCAAGGGTGGTGAACTAGCCATCAATCCAGCAGATAAAACCGGTGATATTATCATCCTTGCAGCTATATCAGGAGTCATCGGTTCTAGATTATTCTCCATACTGGAAAATTTGGATGCGTTCTGGGCAGACCCTTGGGGACAGTTGCTCTCTGGTAGTGGGCTAACTATATATGGCGGTTTGATTTTAGCGACCTTCTGTGTCTATCAGTATATCAAAAGATTAGGTATTCCCCCTCGTCAGATGATGGACATCGCGGCGATTGCTGTAGCCGGAGGCTATGGCGTCGGACGTATGGGATGTCAGTTGAGTGGAGACGGAGATTGGGGCATAGCCAATGAAGCCCCTAAGCCAGATTGGTTCATTTTTCCAGATTGGGTATGGACTTACGATTATCCTAGAAATGTAGCTGACTTCCATCAGAGAGGCGCTAAGATTCCAGGCTGCGAAGGCAATTTTTGTACCCATCTTGACCCACCTGTATTTCCTACACCCATATACGAGATTACGATTGCTATCGTCTTATTCTTATTCCTCTGGTCTATGAGAAAGAAAGTAAAAGTAGCAGGACGTATATTCTTCCTATATCTTATGCTCAGTTCATTCGCACGTTTTTGGGTGGAGTCTATTAGAGTCAATCCTAGGTACGATTACTTTGGACTAGGCTGGTCTCAGGCCCAGTGGATATCAGCGATCTTATTTGTGGTAGGGATTATTGGCTTATTGGTACTCCGTAACAAATCCAATTCTGGTGGTGGCAAGCCTGATTATACCATACCAGATATGACTACTACTCCAGAAGGACTGCAGACCTAGTCAGACAAGCTTGGAGAGTTCTCTGTAGATGATCGCTGCACTTTCTTTCCAAGAAAATTTGGCTCTCTGTAGTTTTCCCTTGACCACTAAGTCACTCCTTAGATTTTTATCACTTGTAATGAGTGACATAGCATCGGCTATAGATGAGATATCATAGGGGTCTACTAATAAGGCGGCATCACCTGCTACTTCAGGCATAGATGATACGTTAGAAGTAATGACCGCAGTCTCACTCTGGAAGGCTTCCAGTATTGGAATCCCAAATCCTTCAAAGTAAGACACATAACAAAGCGCAGTAGCGGAAGCCATGACCTCAGGGAGATTCATCTCATTATCACTTATAAAAACGACATCGTTCTTATTGACTAATTGATTATAGGTGTCAAATATCTTACCTGTCTTAAAGGCTTGTCTTCCATAGACGACTAACTTATGTGGCTTGCTTGTTTGCTTTTTGAATTTATCAAAAGCCAATAATAGCCCGGCTACATTCTTACGTGGATGTAAAGAGCCCACATAGATGAAGAAATCTTGTCCATCGGTGAGGTTAGCTTTGACCTCACGTATGCTGTTATCTTCTATAGGTTTGAAAAACTCAGGCGCTGCATTGTGAGCTACCGAGATTTTATCCTCAGGAATATGATAGGTAGAAATGATATCCTGTTTCGTTGCTTGTGATACAGCGACGAGGTGGTTGGCTTTTAGATGATATTTTTTAGAATAATGCTGCATGTATTTCCTGTGCGACCATCTGAGAAATTGCGGATAATGCTCGTAGTTTAAATCATGACTCACCATGAGAGTAGGCACTTTGCTTTTCATGCTCAGATACATATCTCCCGAAAAAAAGACATCGGCACTTATCTTCTTGAGTAAAGCGGGCATAGAGATTTCAAACCAATAATACCATAGGATAGGGTGGCGAGACTGAGGCCCTAATACATGCGGAATGATGTTATCTGCAAATATGAATGACGCATCATATTGCCTATCGAAAATAAAGTGAAATTCATCCTGTGGATTAGCCAGGACCATGTGTCTGAGATTTTCATAGATATACCTCGCGATGCCTTCCATGCGATGAGGCAGTAGCAATCTAGTATTTACGGCAATTTTCAATCTCGGATTATTTATAAGTCGGGCCGAAGTTAGACTTATTCTGTATCAACTTGTAGTCAAGGCAATCTTCCCTTAGGATTGGAATCAGCTCAAAACTCTGTATATTTAAACAACCAAAAAACTCTTCAAATTTTGAAAACAATTTTAATAGGGCATTCCCCTGCCTATTTACGCGTATGCAATAATGTGCTGAGTAAAGTAGGCTCCACATCCGGAAAGGAATTTCTGGATGTACAATCCGCACGCAACTGGTTACAAAAGAATCCAGTCCACTTAGTGATTTCTAATATCTTCGATGACAAAGAAGATGACTGGCTGGCATTTCTCCAGGATGTTAGAGCGACAAATATTCCACTGATTTTTGCCTCAGATACATTTTCCGCAGAGATGATAGATTACGCTATTGATAAGCAAGCACTTGGCTATTGCAGCTTGCCTAAGGAGTTAGGATCATTCTCTTTCTTTATTAAAAGTCTCACCAATGAGAAGCATAATTCACAGAGCAACAAATATTTGATCATCAGGCATAACAGAAAATTTGTAAGACTCTTACAGATGGATATTCTTAAGATTATCACAGAAGGCAATTATTCTTTTGTGTATCTAAAATCAGGCGAAAAGCATATGGTCAAGATTCCACTGAAGCGACTCATGGAAAAATTAAACAAGCAGCTCATCGTGCAGTGCCATCGGTCGTCAGCATTCAATATTTCCTGTCTGGAGAAATTAGAGATGGTAAAACGTCGACTTGTTCTCAATAATGGTGATGTACTGAATCTGGGAAATAACTATAAGCATGAAGTCAAGCGAGCTATGGAGAGCTATTATACCTAACGTGCAGAGGACTGAACTTTTCTGAGTCATCAGAATGAAAGAAGGGAATAAACACATAATTAATAGTGATATCTACAACCAACTATCAATAATTCTTCTTCTGAATAACTGTAAACTAATCGGTGTTCTTTATCAATCCGTCTTGACCAAAAGCCCTTTAATTCATGCTTTAATGGTTCTGGATTTCCGATTCCTTCGAATGGCATTCGAAGACTGGCTTTAATTAACGTATTTATTCTTTTCAGCTTTTTCTTATCTGTTTTCTGCCAATACAGATAATCATTCCAAGCGCTACTGGACCAGGCTAATTTCATTCTTCTATTAGACCCTTATTCTTCTTATTTCCCTTCTTAACCTCTTTTATAGATTCTAATAATACATCTCTATTCTTGCCAGACAATAAGTAGTTTGTCTCCACTAATGAGTTATATTCTTCCAAAGATATAAGTACTAAGTCTTTTTGATCTTTCCGCTTTATGATCACTTCTTCTACATCATCAATAACGGAGTTCAACCAATATTTTAGGTTTAATCTTAGTTCTGTGTAGTTTACTACTTTCATTTTACTAAGTTATTAATTAAGTACGTAATTAGCAACGTTTA
>CAZIMH010000322.1:0-3618 GCA_964540155.1 uncultured Saprospiraceae bacterium | reverse complement strand
ATATCCAAGCCAGCCGAGAAAATACTCCAAGCATCTTACCTGGTTTTTGATCAGTACAAGCTGCCTCTGTTATCTCAGCTTATCAAGGACAAGCCAAAGTACAAGAGTATCATTGTCTTTAGTTCTACCAAGAAAAACATTAGCAAAATCGTCTCAGGACTCAAGCGTGCCGGTATCGCTGCGCATGCCATCTCTTCGGACTTAGATCAGCATAAGAGAGAAGAGGTGATGCTTGGGTTCAGGGCAAAAACAGTGAGAGTACTCGTAGCGACCGACGTGATCAGTAGGGGTATAGATGTAAAAGACGTCGACCTCGTCGTCAATTACGATGTGCCAAGAGATGCAGAAGACTATGTCCACCGTATAGGAAGGACAGCGAGGGCAGAGGCTGAAGGTGTCGGTATTACTTTTATCAATGAGGATGATATGAGATCCTTCTCGCAGATAGAAAGACTTATCGAAAAGGAAATCATCAAAATGAAAACGCCTGCAGAATTTGGACCATCACCCGAATGGGATCCTAATCGAAGACCCAATAGAGGCAGAGGAAACTCATCTAGAGGGGGTAGAGGAGGCCGTGGTGGCAAAGGCAGGTCTAATAATAGAAAGGGCGGTAGACATTCAGGAAGAAGGTAATGATATAGTGATATAGACTTTTAGAAACAAGATAGAAGACCTACTTAATATGCTATACCAATCAGAAAGACTCTCTTACCGCTATATCACAATGCAGGATCTGGAAGACATGTACGACTTGGATTCTAATCCTTTAGTGCATAAGTACTTGGGCAAGAAACCAGTTTCTACCAGAGCACAGTCAGAAGCAATCATAAAGGACCTTATACAGCAATATGAAACCTATAACTTGGGTAGGGTAGCCGTGATAAGGAAGTCAGATAATGCATTTTTGGGTTGGTCAGGACTAAAATACGAGACCGTAGTAAGGGAGGAGTTCAATTACTATGACATAGGATACCGATTCAAAGAAGCCCACTGGGGACAAGGATATGCAACAGAATCGGCGGTTGCCTCCCTCAAATATGGATTCGAACAGCTACAGTTTGAAAAAATAGGCGGTGCCGCTGAGATAGAGCACGTGGTATCCAATCACATCCTGCAGAAGATAGGACTCAAAAAGGGCGAACAGTTCGTTTTTGATAACACGGAATGCAACTGGTACGAATTGTCCAAGGAAGAATACAGGGGATAGAACTTGAGTCCCTCTTTAACGACTTCCCTATATCCTTCACTTTTATTTTAGCGATTAAGCACTTCTCTACAATAAGACGCTTTCATAGTAAGTTAAAAATTAGGTAGTAGCACGAATTTTGCAATTTCCGATAACAATTAGCTGCTAAATAACATTTCCAATATTTTAATTTGAAAAATCCTACTAGAACAGAATTATTATAGTTAACTTAATCATCTAAAATTTATAGATATGAAATTATACATTACAGCTTTTGCAATTTTATTGTCTGGATCTTTACTTGTGGCGCAGTGTCCTGGAGGCGGAGGCGGAGGCGGTGGTAGTAGTAATCCTGGATCTTCATTTTCTTCTACAACTACCTCATTAGGCGCTGGTTCTCTTACCAATACTATAGCTCAGCAAACGATGCTCGGCTCTTTGGCTAAGAACTCTTATGCTGCAGCGAAAATTCAGTATAAGCAGATAGAAGGATCTCCATTCTTAAATGATGAGCCTATTGAAGGCACACTAGTATTGAATAACGATACAGAGGTGCAAGTACCACTACAAATAGATATCTACTCGCAAGAAGTTATCGCTACGAACCTAAATGGTGAAGAGATAGCGCTTGATGGCAGATTTTATAAAGAAGTCAGAATGCCATATGAAGGACAGGAATTGGTCTTCAAGAAAGTGGATGACGATAAGCCAACTAAGTTCTTCCAAGTGCTCTATGAAGATGGTGATATGGTATTTTTCAAGCAAAAATATGCGACACTTAGACAAGCGTCTAATAACGGTATAGCTAGAACGGAAGCTAAGTTTTCTCAGAGAACAAAGTATTTCATCAAGTATGGTGATAATCAAGTAGCTAAAGTGAAGCTTAAGAAAAAAGAGATTTTCTCTCATATTCCTGAGTCAGAATTGTACGCTATGCAAGATTATGCACGCAAAAAAGGGATTAAGCTTAAGAGCGAAATAGACTTTATTGCTTTCTTCGAAGGCGCAAAGAATTAATATTAATTCCTAAAAGAATAAACAGAGGCTACACATTTGTGTAGCCTTTTTTGTTTATGCTTAGTCTTAAGCTTTTATTTCTAAACCTTGCTCCCTCTTCTTCCTTGCCCAACCTCCTTTTCTTTCTTGTCTAAGCGCTCTTCTTTCTTGCCCAACCTCCCTTTCTTTCTTGCTGCCCATCTACTAGCCCCTGCTTCCCCTTCATAGAAGCCCCCTATATAGGAACTAACTGCACAGTCAGTCCTCGGTGCCACCATAATGAGTACACCTACTGCTCTTTGTAGTCCATGGACACGAACTCTGATGCGATGATCTCTGAGATGTATTTCTTAGTGCCAGTATTGTCTTCATAAGATCTGGAGGTGAGTTTGCCTCTAATCACAACCTGACTTCCTTTTTTCAGCGTGCTTTGCATATTGGTTGCAAGCTTTCCCCAGGCTACAATGTTGTGCCATTGCGTCTCAGTGATTTTTTCACCCTTGTTGTTTTTGTAATAGTCATTTGTGGCAATGGAGAATGACGCTTTGCTTTTACCACTATCAAAGGTCTTGAGATCTACTTCTTTGCCTAGGTGACCCATTAGCTGTACAGAATTTCTGATATAATTCATATGATTTAATTATTGTAAAGTAATAAATACGATACTGCAATATTCTCATATGATGTCATTGTGATTCGTATAATAAATGTTTGTATACGTTTATTATACGTTTGTAAATGAATAAATCTGTAAGAGGCTCAATCCTACTGTTTAGATACACTGTGCTAAATTGTTATGATAGGTCAATCTACTACAAGGACGCGGCAAGGATTGCTCATGAGTGGGTCAGGGGAGGAAGAAGCTTTGAAGTAGAAACAAAAAAAGCACAGCCTGCTGAGGCTGTGCTGATCTATTTGCTCGTTAAGGATTCCTAATGAAATCTCTATTTTGACGATTCCTTCCGCCATTGATATTTTGATCTGTTCTGATTCTATGTAGCAAAACGTCTAACCCTCTTTCAGTGGCAGCCAGTCTGCGTCCTTCTCTTTTGCTAATCTTTCCGTCTTTCCAAGAGTTATCTAATCTTTCGTAAAGTCTATTATATAGTCTGACCATTTGACTACGTTCAGAATTTGTAGCGCTATTATATAAGTGATGGATGCTTTTATACTTTTTGTCATACCTTTCGTGACTGTATCCAGCATATTCACCAGTAGATATTCCGTCAAAATCACTTCTGTAAATATCCCCATTCTGTCCAAAACTGAATGAAGTTGCTAAGAGTAGCAGACTGAACATTAAAATTTCATTTCGTTTCATAATAAAAGTTTTAAAGCTGTTTGTAAATAATCATTTTAAGAATTCTCAAAATCAATGTTCACATGCGATTGATGTCTATAAGTTATTCCACTTAGCTGATATTAGCAAAAAT
>CAZIMH010000321.1:0-3656 GCA_964540155.1 uncultured Saprospiraceae bacterium | reverse complement strand
TCAGAAGCTACACTGGAAGAAGCTAATTTGTGGGGCGCTCATCTTTCTAAGTCTAACTTAGACAATAGCAATTTCCTAAGAGCCAATTTATCCTGGAGCAAGTTAGATTCTGCATCCCTCATTAATGCAAACTTTGGAAGTGCGATTATCCACAACTCGAGAATGAGGTCCAGCAATCTCACTGATGCTAATTTTACCTCAGCACAATTAAATACCAGTTTACTCAATAATTCGAATCTAACCAGAACCAACCTCTTCGGTGCCAATCTATCGGATGGTGTACTTGAAAATTGCAATTTAACTGAGACCAGTTTCAGAAGGACCATATTGACAAGATGCAATGCGACTAAAGCTAACTTTGATAATGCTTTTCTTCAGTTAGCCATCATTAATCATCTGAACATCACGGATGCCACTTTAGATTCTGTTTCTGTTAATGGTGTAGATTGGATAAGCCAACAATTAGATGACAACGCAGTGCAAGGTCGCGAAGTAATCAAAACCCACTACCACCAAATCCGAAATAAGAAAATAGAGAATCGCTATATCGTCGTCAAAACAGATTCTCTGAATGCGCAGTAAATTCTGTCATCACGGCATTGATTTTATCAGCAAATAAAATAACGTTGGCATCTGAAGGCCTAAATGGTTCGAACCCAATATCAAAAGCCTTAGAAGCATAGCTCTGGACCTCGTTTAAATAACTTGCCATTAATTCTGGTGTCCAATGTGATGACCTATCAATGTCGTATTTATTTTGCATCCGTTCGCCAAAAGCTTGCCCCCATTCATTATTAAGTAAATCCACATAATTATCCAGCGGTCCATTTTTCAAATCTTCCAATTGAGCTTTCGAAAATTGCCCAGTTACCAATTCTGGCAGTCTTGCAAGTTCATGGGCATCTGCAATAAAATCAGCAAGCCGCCTGGAGAAGATAGAGGTAATAATGGCCTGACTTACAAAATGATTAAACGTATTGATAAATCCTTTCTCGCTAAAGTCATCATTATACTTCTCATGTATGCCGCTTCTATCTATATGGTTTGTAATGGCCGTGGCTAAGTCATAAAATGCCACATCATTTGCACCGAAATTTACAGGTCTCCTCCGCGATAAGAGGTAAGCTCTCTGAAGGTCTATTCTATCTGCAACTAGGAGTGGAACTTTGACAATCATCTTGGCTTTCGCTATGAGATTGGACGCATTGGCATTAAGAATATCTTTTTCCGATACACCTGCTGACATACTACATGTAGTGACACTTGTCTCTCCATAATGATGCATCGTCATTTTAGGTTTGCTGCCCTTTGTGTAATTAATGTCAATGCATTCTTTTAACGATTCGAATGAGTCATATGCCGTACCTAATAACAACTGACCTTCATTACAACCTTCCCTCTTCTCTACGTTAGAGTATTCTATAGGCGCTGAGCAGGCTGCTGCGAAAATGAGTAGTATAGACAGTAGGCGATGCATCAAATTAATTTGCATCTAATTTCTGAACATCAATATCTGAATCTATCATTAAGTCTCCACTCCTAATATGGTAGAAGTCAGTTTTCTTAGGGGTATCCAGAATTTGAAAATTCTGGAATGAGGCCTTATGCACATCATCAAGGATTATGGCTGGTCTATAATCCGCCTCATCTATGCTTAATTTGATGTTTTTCATCTGCAGCCCTTTAACATGGCGTATATAAAACCCCCACGCGGGCAGCTCTCCATACATACTAAATTCAGGATAATCAGAGGCATTTTCAGGTATAGCATCTAAGCGATGTAGAGGCGCATAAGCCATCGCTTTATGACCACGGCCAGGATAGGAAATGGTTATATTCTCTAAGAGTACATTCTCTACTGGATAGTCAGGCATCCCTGTAATCGATGCTGGGAACACATTGTGAAAAAATGGCAAAGCAGGTCCTCTCATATCATACTCACTGTCAGGCCTACCCCATGGCACTTCGACATGGATATTCTTAAGCACAACATTCTTTAGGGTGGCTACCTTTCGTTCCTTCTCCCGATGACCCAATTTTATGAATATGGCATTACCAGTATTCTTAGCTGTTATACTATCAATGTAAACATTCTCTAGTATACCTCCGTCCACAGATTCTATCGCTATTGCCGACCTATAAGTGTCATATACCTCTATATTCTTAATCACCACATTTCTAAATCCACCCTCAGACTTAGTGCCAAACTTGACAGCACTGGCACTGGACCGCACTTTACAATCAGATATATACACACTATCCATCACATAATCGACATAGTGAGATTTAAGACAGATGCCATCATCAGCACTATTAATATTACAATTAGTGACCCGAACATTTTTGCAGTCGGATATATCTATCCCATCATTATTCCAAAAAGCATCACTATCTACTGTTATATTATCTAAGGTCAAATCTTCACATCTGTCATAATGTTGCACCCAACTAGCGGCATCCTTAAGCGTTACATTCTCTATCCGAATCCCTTTACACTTTACAAATACAATCAACATAGACCTCATATAAAACCGAGGTCGCTTCTCTACATGATTATATCTAATGCTATCTAATAAGCCTACATGGTACATGCTGTCTAGAAGCACCCCATTCTTTCTACCTTGTCCATCTATGATGCCTTTGCCTGTGATCGCAATGTCACGCTGATCCGTAGCTAGGACAATCGCTCTCATGTAAGAAGATGTTGCTACATCGTGATGCTCATGCAAATAAGAGCCTAACAAGACAGCCCCTTCAGCAATGTGTAATTCTACGCCAGAATAAAGATGTATACTCCCTGTTAAAAAAACACCTTCTGGAATAACGACCCTACCCTCTCCATCTTTATGTGCTTGATTAATGGCGGATTGAATGGCTGCTGTATTTAATGTTGTCCCATCACCCACAGCACCAAAATAGGTCACATTATAATCCCTGCTATTTGCAATAGAAACTACCAGAATAATCCAAGAGCATAACAACAATTTTTTCATAATCTACCACTGAATGTATTAAAAGTACATCTTTTGTTTTTCCCTTGGTCTGATCACCGGGTCCTTGGGTACAAAATTTATATCCAATTCTCTTAATGTGCCATTAGGAGATATCTCTAATAATAACGATTGATAAGGCTTGAAGGTAAATGTCTTCGAAATCGTATGCTGTCCTACATTTAAAGTTAATGGCATTTTTATAGCTTCTTCCATGTAAGATTGTCCCGAGTAGACTGGATAGACCAGGTCCTTAGAAAGGGGTTGTGCCAGAAAAATATACTGAGTACCATCTTCCCCCACTCTGCTCCAATAATCAGGAATAATCTCTCCAGAGATTAGCGGCTTATGCTTCACCACTGTTGTGAAATCCTCAGACACATTGGTCAGTGATTTTAGGGTAACAAGATCGCTATTAAATTTGTCAGATTTATTTTTTCCTGGTTCTTGTGGGTCTTTCTTCAGGACAACAGGCAAGCCCTTTTGAGCCAACTCCACTACACGGGCCAAAGCTCTTTCATCCATATAATCTACATCAATATAAAGTGTTTTGAAAGATGCATCCCCTACTGACAATCGCCCATCTGCAAAGTCAGACTTGGCCAAAAAACCTCTGTTGATCCACAAAGGGTGGTAGCCCTTGGTCTCCTCAGGCATAAAAATATA
>CAZIMH010000320.1:0-3675 GCA_964540155.1 uncultured Saprospiraceae bacterium | reverse complement strand
CTTATAGCCAATTACGTCCCAGACGATCTAAATGTAGTTTTCCAGTCCGAAAATGGTATTCTAGGCATGGGACCATTTCCAGTTGCAGGGACAGAAGATGCTGACCTAATCAATGCAGGTAAGCAAACGATAACGGCCTTACCTGGCGCAGCCATCTTTGATTCATCCATGAGCTTTGCGATGATTCGTGGGAAGCATATCCAACTCACTGTTCTGGGCGCTATGGAGGTGTCTGATTCTGGAGATATAGCTAACTGGAAGATACCTGGCAAAATGGTCAAAGGGATGGGCGGTGCGATGGATCTAGTGGCCTCCTCTGATAATATCATCGTAGCAATGATGCATACCAATAGAAAAGGACATTCCAAATTACTTAAGCAGTGTACGTTACCGCTGACTGGCGTGAAGTGTGTGAAGAAGATCGTAACAAACATGGCTGTGCTGGATGTAACTGATAGAGGATTTAAATTAGTAGAGAGAGCACCAGGCGTGAGTGTGGAAGATATTCAGAATGCAACCGAAGGCAGGCTGATTGTAGAAGGGGACATCCCTGAAATGCAGTTATAGAAAATGATAGTTCTGTCGATATTCTTATCCTTGGTATTTCTGATTCTGTCTATCATTCACCTGAACTGGGCTATCGGTAATACATGGGGACTAGAGTATGCTTTGCCTTCTTCTGAAGGCGGTGAGGTGATTTTTAGACCTGGCAAGTTTATAACCCTAGCAGTTGCACTGGGTCTATTAGGTTTCTGTTTTTTTTATTTTATCAATCCGGAACCAGACAACCCCAAAAACTGGATTTTCGATTATGGTAGAATCATCATTCCAGGCATATTTGCATTGAGGGCAATAGGAGATTTCAAGTATGTAGGCTTATTCAAGAAAATTAAGAACACGAAATTTGCAAAGATGGACACTAAGTTCTACACACCTCTTTGCATTATGATTGCAGGGATAGGTATTATTGTGAAGCTTTTTGGATAAGCTACATAACTTTCACTTTGTCTATTATTTCTTTTAATAGGTCATATTTAATTATTTCACAATCATGCCTAGGGGGTATGCAGGATGGTGGAGGTATAGTCACCTTTATGTTTCTCACATCAAAAAAGGCAATCAAATAATTAACAAAAGATTGGGTACGTTCACTAATACCACTTTTATAGACTTTCGAATAATTCGTTAAATAAAGCACTTCCTTTTCCGCTTTTTCAATTTCTCCATGGATCATAAAATAGATAACCTTACCTACCATAAGTGGGTTTATGATATTTACATGTGAACGAGGGATTTTATTAAGCCTGTAATGAATTCTTCGCAAACTGATTCGTTCTCCTTTTAAGATGGCCATATATAATTCATAGAGCATAATGCGCTCCCTAATAAATGGCTCTCCTAATTTCTTGCCTTTACGACTCATTCCAAACAGCAACATTTCAGACTCATGTACCTTACCTTGATAAAGCATCACTCTCAACAGTTGTTCCTTATATCGGTAATAGTGATTCCCTTTTACGATGTGAGGGCTTTCCAATTGGTTTTTAATAATCAACTCTACTGTTGCCAATTCATTTGCACTATAGAGTACATCTAAGAGATGAAAGGTAAATACATTTATACCTAAAGTATGATGATAAGGTAGAGATTGAAAATATTCCAAGCCTTCGTAACAAGCATTTTTCTGTGCCTCATTGTCCTCTTCTATATAGGCAATGAAAAATTGAAATTCTAAATAAATAAAATTTAACAATACACTATCTAGCTCTAAAGCCTTAATCTCATTTATATAAATCTTCATCTCCTCTATACTCTCCGAAAAAGAGTCTCTGCCATATTCTGCTCGAATTTTATTACATAACCATAAATAATGCACTTCACGATTATATATAAGTAAATAATGCATGGCCTGTTCATGAAACCACTCTCCCTTACTCAAATCTCGGCTATACACTGCATACAAACTTGACAATAATTGACAGAGACGAGCTGATTGGTAGTGCAAACTATATCGAATCGTCTTATTTAAAAGACGTTTGCTGGCCCTTAGAATAAGAGAGTTTGCTCCAATTAGAGTTAATAATTCTATAGATAAGAAACCCTTGTAAATATCAGACTTGGCTTTTTGATATGAATCATCAAAATCTAAACCATTTACAAAAAACATTAGCTTTTGATATAGGTTTTTCTTGAGCTTTTTAAATGCTGGAGAAGAGGGTCCTTTCCCGTAAATGGATTTCGAAATGGTATTGTAGGAGTTATCTCCACTAGACAACGCTACGAAATGACGTTCATTATAAGATAAATTATCATAAAAGGAAGTATCCTTTTTTACAATATTTTTATCACAAAAGTCAATTAATTCATTCAATGGCAACATAAACAACATCTATCTATCCATAAATATAAGTATACTTTTTATAATAAATATCCTTTCAATAAATAATGTCAATAATGACCTTTATGTTATTAATTAACAACATAAAATAAGTAGCATGACAACGGTAATTGATTGGTTACTCGGCATCATAGAAGATATAACTGGACTCTAGTTGTATTTTATTAATTGTCGTAAAAGGAACAACTTATTGCCCTAACCAAAAAGAATTCAACTTCAAAAGCTCCCAAATAATTACCCACTTTCTATTTGGGGGCTTTTATTTTTAGAGTCAGTCTGATGCTCATGAAGTATCAATCAATACTAGCAACTTCCTAGTAAAGCATACACTCTTAATTATCAAAGTATGTCACATTTTAATGAATCCAACCTATATCGTAAACTAACAGAGGACCCATTATCGTCAGCATTTGACATACAAAACATAGGAAAGTGCTTTATAAAGAACTCCTACAGAACTGGTGAACACCTACTACGCCTAGGAGCTATAGAAAATCATATCCACTTTCTGGAACAGGGGATTGTACATCAATATCGAATTCCTGACATAGAACTCCTCACAATAAATGTAGCCATCCCGGGCATGTTCTTTAATAGCTTCACAAGCTATGTCCTCTCTAACTCTTCACTACAACAGCAAACTGCAATTGGGGAAGTAGTGACCTACAGCATTAGAAAAGAAACAGTGGATGAGCTTACAAAAACAAACCAAGCTTTCTGTTACTACTATATGAAGAAACAAGAAGAGATTCATCTAGAAAGAGAACTTAGATCACGCATCCTTCAGATAAAGTCAGCAAAAGAAAGATTTATGAAGTTTATTGAGTTAGATAGAAAAGCCGAATATTACATGAATCATGTATCAGGTAAAATAGTTGCCCAATATCTAAATCTGACAGCAGAAACCTTTTCTAGAGTAAAGTCCGCAAATTACACAAAGGCTATTTCTTGATTTCAATCAATTTGTTTGTTGAAAAATAGTCTTACATTAATTCGACACTTTTAATCAACTAAAGGTTCGACAGAAAAGTAAGTTGTCAACTAGCCAATTTGCTCTTCGGTGTAATCCTTAATCACGACAAATTGACTCCCTGGAGGTTACACGAAATAATGATTGAAATTATGTAAACATTGAGATTACTGATTGTATAAAAGCACCTATGATTCTATTTTTAAACTACACCTTGCGCTTATGTACAATATAGTCACTGTTCTATTACTGGCCATAATATTCTTATTCCAAGCAAGTTTGATTTCTAGTCAGAAGCCTCCTGGAA
>CAZIMH010000319.1:0-3717 GCA_964540155.1 uncultured Saprospiraceae bacterium | reverse complement strand
GGGTCGACATGAAAAAGGATGTATGTTTTTCTTCTCGACCGCAGCGGAGAGAACTATTAATTCAAGAAGGACGCAGTTCAATGTTATGAAAAGGGTTTGTTGGATTCACAAATGCCTAAGATAAGCCTCTGGATTATTGAGAAATGATTTTGTGATTGTGTAATGTTCTGTTTCTTCTAAGGGTGTTTTTTTCATGCCCTCTTCGGTCACTTCATAGATAGTAGCGCCAGGTGTAGCCATAAGCATAGGAGAATGGGTTGCAATAATAAACTGTGACATATGATCAGCCAGATGCGATTTAATCTGGTAAATAAGAGATAATTGCTTAGAAGGTGATAAAGCCGCTTCAGGCTCATCCAAAATATAGATACCGGGATGCTTTAACTTTTCTTGCATGATATGAAGGTAAGCTTCACCATGAGAGAAAGTATCCAAATCCTGTCCGAAGTTTTTTCTCATATGATACTTTTGTGTATTAGCACTATCCGACATTTCTTGGATGACCTTGTCAGGTATGTCTCCTTCTAAACTCTTGAAATATTGGAAAAGGCTGGTGTTACTTCTATCCGTACTATTCATGAGGTCACCGAAATCTTCTGCTCTGAAGAAAAATCCTACCGTCCTATGGATTTCAAATTCTATATCTAAGAAAGGCGCTAATCTTTTGGCAGCATTGAATGCTTTCTTCTCGTAGTCAGAACCATCCATGTGAGGTAATTGCATTCTGTAAGCCAGGGTTTCTAACAAAGTGGATTTTCCTGCCCCATTATCACCTATCACAAAAGTAATAGAAGCAGATAAGTCTAACTGCTTAGCAAACTTTATTGCAGGCACATCATAAGGATATGGATTTGTCCTATCCGTTTCAATATGGACTTTTTTGATAAAGGACATGATATAAAGATAATTTCTTCCTAATAAATCAATTAACCACCTGCCTATTCTCGTTTCATAGTCAATCACTGACACTTAATCTTCTACCTCCTACACTTAATATTTCCTCTACGCAGGACGTTACTATATATTATAACTTTGTCTAACATAATGACGCCGCTCTTATGACCTCTGCAAACAGAGCTATAGAGAACGTCTAAAGACTTAGATTAATCCACTCAATATCGGTTTCAAATGTCCAAAGGAAAAAAAATAAAAAAGCAACCGCAAGAACAGGATTCGAATCCTCAGGATAAGCTAGAGCACATTCTCAGCAGGTCAACATTCTGGTTATGGACATTGCTGATTGTGGGCTTATTAGCTGCAGCGGCTATTTTTACTCTGATATCTTATACCAAGATGCCAGACACAGAGGAACTAGAGAATCCTAATTATGAATATGCCACCCTCATACTAAGTGATAGCAATCAAGAACTGGGAAAATTCTTCTCTAAGAACAGAGAAGGTGTCACACATGAAGAACTGAATGCCTATCTTATAAAAGCCCTCGTGGCTACTGAGGACGAACGGTATTACGGCCATAGTGGGATAGACGCCAGAGGTCTGACAAGAGCCATACTGTTTCTCGGACGAAAAGGGGGCGCCAGTACGATTACCCAACAATTGGCTAAGCAGTTTTTTACCAAGCGTTCTAGATCATTTGTTAAGAGGGTATGGCAAAAACTAAAGGAATGGGTCATAGCTGTACAGTTCGAAAAGCGGTATACTAAGGAAGAGATCATAGCGATGTATCTCAATAAGTTTGAGTTTATCTATAACTCCCACGGCATCAGTGCTGCGGCAAAAACCTACTTTGGTAAGGACCAACGGCAACTGACACTGGACGAAGCCGCCACCCTGATAGGCATGCTAAAAAACCCCTATCTCTATAATCCAAAGAGAGCACCTGAAAATGCTATCAGACGTCGGAATGTGGTGATGAATCAGATGGTAAGAAATGGTGAAATCACAAAGGAAGAATACGACGAGCTCAAAGTAAAGCCCCTTAATATGTCCAAGTTTAACCGTACGGTACATTATGAAGGCCTTGCCCCTTACTTCAGAGAGACATTGAGACAAAATGTAAAAAAACTTATCAAAGACAGAGACCTTAAAAAGTCAGATGGCACTGCGTATAATGTAGATGAGGATGGACTGCGCATATACACGACGATAGATATGGAGATGCAGCGGCATGCAGAAGAAACCATGTTCGAGCATATGACACTGGTTCAAGAGCGATTCGATAATACCTGGAAAGGTAAAGACCCTTGGACTTATGACGCCACTTCAGCGCAAGAAAAACAACGCAAGGACTTTCTCAATGCAGCTGTGAGACAATCAGACAGGTATCAGAACTTAAAGAATCAAATGCTCTCTGGCGTCACTCAGAAAATTTTGGAAAAATATCCTGATGCCCGAATGTGGGATGCAGATGTAAGACGGATGCTCACTGAGTCTAGCCAATCAGGCTACCTCAATAAACTACTCAAAAAAGGTGACATCAAGAAGAGTCAGCGTGATGTCTATAGACGGCTTATGTCAGATGAGCTATGGAAAGAATTTGTACTAACGCGTAAGAAGTTAGATGAGAAAGCCAAGAAAGTGTTCTCTTACAAAACCAAGATGAAGATCTTTGCCTACAACAAGGAAGGAGAAAAATCGGTCGTCATGACCCCATTGGATTCCATAAGATACCACCATAAGCTTATGCAATTAGGATCAGTGGCTATAGATCCCTCTACAGGATATATAAAGACATGGATAGGCGGCATAGGCAATAAATTCTTTAAGTATGATCATGTGCAAGCAGATCGTCAGGTTGGCTCTACTTTCAAACCCTTTCTTTATGCCTCTGCCATCTTAGAAGGCAAATCTCCATGTACACGAATAATGGACGTCAGACATGAGATTCCTGCTGGCGACCCTCATTTCAAACTCCAAGACACCTGGTCGCCTGACAACTCTGACGGCAACTTCACTCAAAAGCCATGGACGCTTAAGGACGGTCTTAAGAAATCTAAGAACTCGATATCTGTAGGATTGCTTAAGGAGATGGGTAGTGTGGAGCCGATCAGAAATCTGGTAGAAAATCTCGGTATACCTAAATCAAAAATACCCTCTGCACCAGCCATCGTTCTGGGTGCCGCTCAGGTTAATGTACTAGAAATGACGGCGGCCTACAGTGCTTTTGCAAATTATGGATTTTATAATAAACCGACATTTATTAAAAAGATAGAGGACAAGGATGGTAAAGTAATCTACACTTCCATACCACAGCAACGTCGGGTGCTGTCAGAAAAATTTAATGAGGTCGTTGTCCATCTTCTACAATATGCTTCCAGCGTGCATACGCATAAACTGAGCAATGACCAGTGGGGCGGAAAGACAGGCACCACCAATGATTATGTAGACGGCTGGTTTATGGGAATCTCACCAGAACTTGTGGTGGGCACCTGGGTAGGTGGTGAATACAATTGGATACGTTTTCTAGATATCAGAAATGGAAGTGGCGGCGCTATGGCCAGACCTTTCTATCTTAATTTCATGAAACGATTAGAAAACGACCCTAATATCAGACTCAACAAAGACGCTTATTTCCGTATTCCAGATGGAGACCGGATTACAACCGATTGCTCACAATATGAACAGCCCAGTTTCCACAAGGATGAAGTCGACAGAGCCAGAAAAATCAAAGTCTTCAATGACGATTGGGAAGATGAATTTGGGAGATAGGATTTGAATGATGAATTATGAATGATGAATTTTGATTTTTGAATGTGG
>CAZIMH010000318.1:0-3722 GCA_964540155.1 uncultured Saprospiraceae bacterium | reverse complement strand
GCTTGGAGGTGAGTGATAAGAAAGCCCTTTTTGTTTTTGCAGAACCAGACAAGAACCTTGTACTATCTGCAAGAAATATTTCAAACGCTTCTATTAAAGCAGTAGCTAATTTTAGTACACTAGATGTAATGAGAGCTTCTCAAGTATTTATTTCTGAGGCATCTGTAAAGCATCTAAAAGATAATCTTTCAAAGTAAGAGACCATGGGAAAGAGAGTACTTATAAAGCCTATTATATCTGAGAAAGCAGAAATACTTTCCAGCGAGAAGAGCCAGTATAGCTTTATCGTAAATAAGAAGGCTAATAAAACAGAAATAAGAAAAGCTGTCCAAGACATGTATAGTGTCAAGGTAGCTTCAGTGAATACACTTACTATGCCTGGTAAATCAAAAACAAGAAATACCAGATCAGGAGTGCTTAAAGGAAATATTAGTTCCTATAAAAAAGCAGTTGTGAAATTGCAGGAAGGTGAGGAAATAGATTTTTTCGGAGAAGTATAATAGCAGTATAGAATAGTATTATGCCAGTCAAAAAACATAAACCAGTAAGTCCAGGACGTAGACACTACATCAGTAATACGTATAGTGAACTTACAAGCAAGTCTAGCAAGCCGTATAAACCACTAACCGTAGGTCTTAAGAAGTCTGGTGGTAGAAACCACGATGGTAAAATGACCGTAAGGAACATTGGTGGTGGTCACAAGCGTAAGTACAGAATCATTGATTTCAAAAGAGATAATGAAGGCGTAACAGGCACTGTAATGACTATAGAGTATGATCCGAACAGATCTGCCTATATCGCTCTGATAGACTATGATTCAGAGAAGAGATATATCATAGCTCCTAATGGACTGAAAGTAGGAGATAAAATAACTTCAGGTAGAAAAGCGACACCTAATATAGGTAATGCAATGTATCTGTCTGATATTCCTTTAGGTTCTGATATTCATGCAATAGAAATGAATCCTGGGAAAGGTGCTCAACTTGCTAGAAGTGCAGGTACCAATGCCACACTAATGGGTAGAGAAGGCAAATATGCAATTGTAAGATTGCCTAGTGGAGAAGTTAGAAGAGTCCTACAAACATGTAAAGCTGTTCTAGGTTCTACATCTAATCCTGATCATGGTCTTACAGTGACAGGAAAAGCAGGAAGAAATAGATGGAAGGGAAGGAGACCTAGAGTAAGAGGTGTTGCGATGAACCCTGTGGATCACCCGATGGGTGGTGGTGAAGGTAAATCTTCTGGAGGTCACCCTAGATCACGTACAGGTATTATGGCAAAAGGTCAGAAGACTAGAAACAATAAAAAGCATTCTAGCAAACTGATAATTTCTAGAAAAAAATCAAAAAATAAATAAGCATGGCTAGATCTCTAAAGAAAGGTCCTTATGTGTATCATGCCTTATTAGATAAGGTTCAAAAGGCACAATCTTCACAGAAAAAGACTGTGATTAAGACATGGTCTAGACCATCAATGGTCATCCCTGCTATGGTAGGGATTACTATCGCAGTGCATAATGGTAAAACATTTGTGCCTGTATATATTACTGAGAATATGGTAGGTCATAAGTTAGGAGAATTTTCGCCTACTAGGACTTACAAAGGCCATATGGGCAACAGATAATTTACAACTGATATAATTTTATTAGTGATGGAAGCAACAGCAAAACTTAAAAACGTCTCATTGTCAGAAAGGAAAATGAGATTTGTGACAGATAGTGTTAGAGGAAGGTCTGTAGATCAAGCCCTAAATATTTTGAGATTCTCTAAAAGAGAGGCATCAGAATATGTAGAAAAGCTACTTCTTTCAGCTGTATCAAATTGGGAGAACAAACTGGATATGGCTTATAGTGCTGATGATTATGATTTGTATGTCAAAAGTATCCATGTAGATGGCGCAGGCATGCTTAAGAGATTCAGACCGGCACCACACGGTAGAGCTCACAGAATAAGAAAAAGATCCAACCATGTTACTGTTGTTGTATCCAACAAGATAGAACTGGAAGGGGATAATACTGAAGAAAATACTGAAGATTAAAATATGGGTCAAAAGACTAATCCAATAGGTAACAGACTTGGCATCATCCGTGGATGGGAATCTAACTGGTATGGAGGCAAGGACTTCGCAAGAAAAGTAGTAGAGGATGAGAAGATCAGAAACTACCTGCATGCGAGAGTTAATAAAGGAGGTATCGCCAGAATAATAATTGAGCGAACGCTGAAAAGAATTACTGTTACTGTACATACTTCTAGACCAGGAATAATCATCGGTAAAGGTGGATCAGAGGTAGATAGAATTAGAGAAGAGTTGAAAAAGTTGACTGGTCAGGATGTACAGATAAATATCCTTGAAATAAGAAAGCCAGAATTAGATGCTGCAATTGTTGCTGAAACAGTCGGAAAGCAGTTGGAAGGAAGAGTGAATTTTAGAAGAGCTATTAAAATGGCGATTCAGTCTTCAATGAGAGCTGGTGCAGAGGGAATTAAGATTAGAGTTAGCGGCAGATTGAATGGGGCGGAGATGGCAAGAAGTGAAGAATTTAAGGATGGGAGAACACCATTGCATACATTCCGAGCTGATATAGACTATGCTTTGTATGAAGCATTGACTGTATATGGAAAGATTGGTGTGAAATGCTGGATTTGCAGAGGTGAGGTATTAGGAAAGAGAGATTTATCACCTAACGTAGGAGATGGTAAGCAGAAAGGAGGAAGAGGTGGAAATAGAGGTGGTAACCGAGGCGGAAATAGAGGCGGAAACAGAGGTGGTAATAGAGGAAACAGAGGGGGCGGAAATAGAAATAATAATAGGAATCGAAACTAGAAGACTAGAATTTATATAAATCAATTTGTTATACCTTTGCGCCAATTTTGCAAAGGCTAAAATAAATGAATCATGTTACAGCCAAAGCGTACTAAATATAGAAAGCAGCAGAAAGGAAAGAATAAAGGATTAGCTTATAAAGGAAGCAAAATCTCTTTCGGATCATTTGCCTTGAAGACAATGGAAAATGCCTTCATAACAAATAGACAAATAGAAGCAGCAAGGATTGCGATGACGCGTCACATGCAGAGGCAGGGAAAAGTATGGATTAGAATATTTCCAGATAAACCGATTACATCTAAGCCGTTAGAGGTAAGGATGGGAAAGGGTAAAGGAAATCTAGATCACTATGTGGCTAGAGTAAGAGCAGGAAGAATAATGTTCGAATTGGATGGTGTTCCACAACAAGTAGCTTACGAAGCGCTTAGATTGGCTGCACAAAAATTGCCAGTCCCAACTAGAACAATAACCAGACCTGATTACCAAGAATAAGAAAGAATAACTAGATAAAATGGCTAGCAAGAAATATATAGAGTTACAAGAGTTCACAATTGACGAACTCAAAAATGAATTGACTCAGACTGAAGTTCAGTACCAGAAATTGCAATTTGATCACACCTTGAAAGGATTAGAAAATCCATTAGCACTTAAAGAAGTTAGAAAGGATATTGCAAGAATGCGTACTGAGTTACGAAAAAGACAGATTGCTGATATGACACCAGAACAACTGTCAAATAGAACCAAAATTCGAGCTAGAAGAAGAAAATAAACTATGTCTACAGAAACAACACAACAGGACCAGGAAAATGCTCCTGTACAGAAGCACAAGAAAACTAGAATCGGTATCGTGACTAGCACTAAAATGGATAAGTCCATTACCGTAGCTGTAGAGAGAAAAT
>CAZIMH010000317.1:0-3762 GCA_964540155.1 uncultured Saprospiraceae bacterium | reverse complement strand
CGGATGGTCATTGCAAGCATGTAGATACCATCCAGGTTGTGAGACAGAGTAAATCACCACCTTCATCTATGAAAAAGTAGTATTTCTCTTTTTGGCCACTACTCATTTATTACTCCTAAAGCAAACACAAAATGACAAGGGATAGTATATAAAATAAGAAACTAAAGCCTATGCGCTCTATTTACTAGACGGAGCATCACTATAAGTGATCGTATACTGCCACTCGTCCACCTTCACTCTATCAGAGAGCTTTCTATTGCTGGCGTAGACCAGATTATAATTAGGGTCAAATCTGAGTACAGTGACTGACGTTTCTTTGAAGGGCCAATTAACTCTGACTTGTGATTCCCATAAGCCTGGTTTTGTCTCACCGATTGTATAGCTGTAGCAGACCCGTCCTTTCAGTCCATCGAAGGTCATCTCACTGGACTGCCAGCTCCGCAGAAGGCCATTCTGGTAGTAATCTAATACAGCGTCATTCTCTTCGGTGTCAAGATTATATATGGAAGCCAGTTGGTTGTTATTATATCTGTATTCTAATTTGGAAGTCAGACCAGAAGAAATATCAGTCGTATTAAGCGTCTTAAACTTTAAGGTTTCATCTACTTGTATCTTATATTGCTTTCCATCTTTCTTACCCTTGAGGCCATGGAGTGCATTGTCAAAATAAACATAATCATTGTCGTTATTTTCCTTAGGGAGACCAGAGGGGAAGGACGCAATTTTATCCTCATGGTTGAGCGGATAGTCTAGTAGTAAAGTATCGTTGGTGCTGCCGGTATGCGTGATGATATGTGAAGGATGAGATTTGTCATTATACAGAATGGTTTTCACTAGGGTCTCACCATTCTTGATTTCTAACTTTTCTATGTTGCCATTGAGCACAGGGATATCATGGAGCATATTGGGGTAGGGCTGCAGATTGACGTCATAGGCGCTGATGGCCTTGGTAATTTGACGTAAAAGCTTTTTATCCATTGCATCAAAGGCCTTGGTATCTTCTGGGCATCTATCAGTATTGGATAACCCATGGATTTGATTTTCGAGGATTTTAGTTTGGATGGCCATATCGTTGGGGATAATCGTCTTTTCTATATCGAAGGTCATCCTCACCGGTGTTTTATTACCGTTCTTAGTGACCACGATATCTTGCTGGATAGGAAACCCAGGCGGTGAGTAGGGCAGCTTGAAAATATTAGCATAGGGAATAGTCACAGCACACTTGTAGGATCTAAAATGCTTCTTGTTATCACTAATAATATATTCTCTACAGAATTGGCCATTTATATTACCTACAAAGTCACCCTGAGCCGCTTGATATAAAGTGTTTTCTTTAGAGCGAAGCGGGTTATGGTCATCACGGATGTAGATAGACGCTTCTCCTGGTAATTTTTTGTACAGGAGCTTATTCTTATTGTCTGACAGATAGGTCGTATCGTTACTCACCCAGTAGCTATACTTCTTGGCTATAACAAGCCTACTGATAGTCTTTAGCTCCTCTGGCAGGAAATCCGTGGACAGTGTCTCAGAATTAGTACCCAGCACTTGTAGTGAGGTCCTATTAATGTCAATGACATAGGCACGCTGACCGAAGATAGATAAGGAGATAAGTAGGTTTATGAGGCCAACTATAAATGCACGTTCCATTATATACGCTATATGGTTATACTAAAAGAAATCTCTTTTAACGACTTAGCTATAGGATACAGCTAATACAAAAAGTCAAAATATAGGAGTAAGTCAGATTAGACGGCAAAACTCTCGCCACAGCCACAAGTCCTGGAGGCATTAGGATTATTGAAAGAGAATCCCTTTCCGTTCAGTCCCCCAGAAAACTCCAAGGTCGTATTGCAGAGGTATAAGAAACTCTTCAAATCTGTTACAACCTTGACGCCGTTGTCCTCGAATACCTGATCATCAGGCAAGGAGGCATTGTCAAAATCCAAATTGTATGATAGTCCACTGCATCCACCAGAAGTAACGGAGACACGAACGAAGTGCTCAGCCGTTAGTCCAGCTTCATTCATCAAAGTGGAAATTTTTTGCTTGGCGCTGTCTGCTACAAATAACATAGAATAGGCTTTAAGAGATAAATCAGGAAGGCGATTATAAATCTACGCTTCCTCCATTCCGTTTTTCTTCTTGTAATCCGCAACGGCACTCTTGATCGCATCCTCAGCTAATACAGAGCAGTGAATTTTCACTGGTGGAAGTGCTAACTCTTCTACGATAGCCATATTATCTATTGCTAGTGCTTCATCGACAGTCTTCCCTTTCAGCCACTCAGTCGCTAGAGATGAAGAGGCAATCGCAGAACCACAACCGAAGGTTTTGAACTTAGCGTCCTTGATGATTTTTGATTCTTTATCTACTTCTATCTGTAGTCTCATTACATCACCACACTCAGGAGCGCCTACAAGACCAGTACCTACAGTATCACTGTTCTTATCCAGTGTACCTACATTCTTTGGTTTCTTGAAGTGATCCAGTAATTTTTCAGAATATGCCATTATTGATTAGTTTACTTTAATGATATACAAATATATGCTGTAATAAGTTTCTCTTCTACTAGTGCGCCGACCATTCTACCTGATCTAAGTCGATGCCTTCCTTGTACATTTCCCATATAGGACTCAAATCCCTCATATGGTGTACGCCGGCGCCGATTTGCTTTATAGCCACTTCGATTTCCTCCTCTGTGGTAAATCTACCCAGACTCAATCGCAGACTACTGTGTGCCAAATCATCTCCTAGACCTAGTGCCATCAGTACATATGAAGGCTCTAAGGAAGCTGAAGTACAAGCTGACCCTGACGATACGCCAATATTTTGATTGAAAGTCATCATGAGTCCTTCTCCTTCTACGTGCTTAAAGGAAATATTAGTGACATGGGGCATTCTATTTTGAGTACTCCCATTGATATATGTTTCCTCTATTTTGCAAAGTTCTGTCTCTAGTTTATTTCTTAAAGAAGATAGTCTCTTAGATTCTTCTGCCATCTCTTGGTGACATAACTCAGCAGCTTTTCCGAAACCGACTATGCCTGGCACATTCAGTGTACCTGATCTCATGCCTCTCTCATGGCCACCGCCATCTACCTGCGCCGTCACCTTAACTCGAGGGCCCTTTCTATTGACAAATAGAGCGCCGACACCTTTCGGTCCATACATCTTGTGACCCGTAAATGCCATCAGGTGAATGCCTAAGGCTTTAGGGTCCACAGGAATCTTACCCACGGCCTGAGTCGCATCACTCATAAAGAGGACGCCTTTCCTAGCACATATCTCGCCTATTTCTTTCATGGGCTGAATGACACCCGTCTCATTATTGGCAAACATGACAGACACCAAAATCGTCTTATCTGTGATAGCAGCTTCTAGCGCTTTTAGGTCTACTAAACCTTCTCTATCTACATCCAAGTAAGTAACCTCGCCACCTAACTTTTCTATCTTCTTACAAGAATCTAGTACAGCCTTGTGCTCCGTCTTCAGCGTAATGATATGATTGCCCTTCTTAGCATACATCTCAAAGACACCTTTTAGCGCCAGATTGTCTGCCTCAGTGGCCCCTGAAGTGAAGATTATTTCTCGGGAGTCTACATTGATGAGATTAGCTATTTGCTCTCGAGCCTTGTCTACGGCATCTTCCGCTACCCACCCAAAAGGATGATTACGGCTGGCTGCGTTGCCAAAATGATTGCTGAAGTAAGGAAGCATGGCCTCCACAACCCTAGGGTCCGTGGGGGTTGTCGCGTTATTATC
>CAZIMH010000316.1:0-3764 GCA_964540155.1 uncultured Saprospiraceae bacterium | reverse complement strand
CCCTCACGGATGATCCACCAAACTTGAAAATTGTCAATGGCATAATTCTGAAAGATTTAGAGCACAAAGTTGGTCATAAGTTTGAAATACAGGGGCATCTTTGGAGATAAAGGAAAAAAAACAAGTCTTTATTAATCAAAATAAGATTTGGAGCATTTATGATTACGGCTATATTGTCTAAAATTGACCACAATAAAAATGATATTTTTGAGCGGAATAATCCAAATGGTGCATGACAACTAATATAGACCTCGCCCTTCAATTGCTTTTGATAGGGATGTCCACAGTCTTTGTTATTCTAGGCATTGTGATGGGCATAGGGAAATTTCTGATTGCTGTAGTAAACAAGTATAGTCCAGAAGTCCCTAAAAGAAAAGGATTCACTAGAGCCACAGCTTCCACCAAATCTGATATTCCAGATGAGCATGTCGCTATTCTGGCCTCAGTAGTAGACTTAATCAGCCAGAATAAGGGCATGATTAAAAAAATAGAAAAGATATCTTAATTCACAACGGCAACTTATGGGTAAAGAAATAAAACTCGGACTTGTATACAGAGATATGTGGCAATCTTCAGGGAAGTACATGCCTGATGTCAATCAACTCTGCGCTGTAGCAGAACCTATCGTAGCAATGGGATGCTTTGACAGGGTAGAAACTAATGGAGGCGGCTTCGAACAAATAAACCTTCTGAGGGGAGAAAACCCTAATATCAGTGTCAGAAAGTGGACTCAACCGTTCAACGATGCAGGTATCCAAACCCACATGCTAGAAAGAGGGCTCAACGGCATTAGAATGTCCCCAGTACCTAAGGATGTGCGGAGATTGATGTTTAGCCTCAAGAAAAAACAAGGGACAGATATATCTAGAACCTTCGATGGACTCAATAATGTAAGAAATCTCAGATTGTCATTTGAGTATGCAAAGGAAGGTGGTATGATAGCGCAGGGCGCCATGAGTATCACATTCTCACCAGTGCATACTGTCGATTATTATATCAATCTAGCAGACCAATATATAGATGCAGGTGCTCAAGAGATTTGCATCAAAGATATGGCTGGAATAGGTCGACCAGTGTCTATAGGCAAAATGGTGAAAGGTATAAGAGAAAGACATCCAGATATCATTATCAGTTACCATGGTCACTCCACCACTGGATTTTCAGTCGTCTCTTCTTTGGAAGCAGCCAGAGCTGGAGCAGACATTATAGATGTTGGTATGGAGCCGTTGTCATGGGGTACAGGACATGCAGACCTATTGACGGTACATGAGATGCTCAGAGATGCTGGGTTTTCCTTAAAGCCTATCAATATGGACGCCTATATGGAAGTCCGTGCATTGACACAGAAGTTTATAGATGAGACCCTAGGATATTACATTAATAAGAAGAACAGATTCATGAATTCTCTACTCATCAAGCCAGGGTTACCTGGTGGTATGATGGGGAGTTTGATGGCAGACCTAGAAAAGAATCTTTCTTCAGTAAATAAGTGGTTAACTAAAAATAATAAGCCGACACTGACGCAAGATGAATTGCTGATAAAGCTGTTCGATGAGGTAGGACATACGTGGCCTAAAGTAGGATATCCTCCTTTGGTCACCCCTTTTTCACAATATGTCAAGAACCTGTCTATAATGAATGTCACCCAAATCATTAAAGGGAGAGAACGATTCTCTATGATAGATGAAAATACGTGGGGCATGATGCTGGGACGATCAGGTCAACTTCCTGGAGAACTGGCACCTGAGTTGGTAGAAATGGCAAAGCAGCAAGGCAGAGAATTCTTCACAGATGATCCTCAGGATTTGTACCCTGATGCATTGGATTCTTATAGAGAGAAGATGAAAGAGAAAGGATGGGACACTGGTAAAGATGACGAAGAATTGTTTGAGTATGCCATGCATCCCACACAGTATGAAGACTTTATGAGTGGTGCTGCAAAGAAAAAATTTGAAGCAGATTTGGCAGATAGAAAGGCAAAGGCTAATGCAGGAACAGCAAGTGCTGGTGGTGGCGCCGCCCTTCCAGTACCTGTATCAGGGGGTGCTGCACCTATGCCTAGAAACCTTACGGTAAATGTCAATGGAACCAAGTATAAGGTGGGTATAGAATATCCAGATTCACAGCAAGATCAAGGGTCAGCTCAAATAGCAGCCTCTCCAGCCGCATCCTCTGAGGAAGTAGTAGCGGGAGATGGACATCTGGTTACTTCTCCTCTGGAAGGCAAATTCTTTTTGACCAAATCTCCAGGTGAGCAAGGGCTGAAGGTAGGCGATACCGTATCCAAAGGGGACACCGTGGCCTATGTAGAATCTATGAAAGTAGTGAACAGTATTACCACTTCGGAAGGTGGGAAGGTCACCGAAATATATGTCTCACATGGAGATGATATAGAAGAGGATCAACCTCTAGTCAGAATCGTATAATTGCAGGCTGATTTGGAGATTCTAACTAAAATATATCAGATGACGGCTTTTCAGCAAATAGCTGATAATCCGCTTAGCCTTGTCATGATTGCACTGGCACTGCTGATGCTATATCTAGGAATCTTTAAAAAATATGAACCCTTATTACTTGTCCCTATTGGATTCGGTGTCTTACTGGCCAATTTTCCTGGTGGACAAATGAATGTCGTCTCCACCGAATTTGCGCCTCAGATAAAGAGCATGACCATCAATCAGATTGCAGAATCGTATGGCATCATGAACATGCTCTACTACATGCTCATCAAAACCGGACTACTACCTCCGCTCATATTTATGGGTGTTGGCGCCATGACTGATTTTGGGCCTTTACTTAGGAATCTGAAGCTGGCCATGTTTGGTGCAGCAGCCCAATTGGGGATATTCACTGTGCTGATTGCCGCCATAGCTATGGGGTTCTCTCCTCAGGAGGCTGGTGCCCTTGGTATAATTGGTGGGGCAGATGGTCCCACTGCAATATATACAGCGATTAAGTTAGCGCCTCACTTATTAGGTCCTATCGCCATCGCCGCCTATTCTTATATGGCCTTAGTACCCGTTATCATTCCACTTGTTGTCAGATTTACTGTGACTAAGAAGGAATTAAAAATAAACATGAAGGCGCAAGACAAATTGTATCCTAACAAGGTCAAGATCAAGAATGTGAAAATGGTCAAAATTCTCTTTCCTATTTTGCTCATAATTATCATCTCACTTTTAGTCCCGTCTTCTACCCCACTGCTAGGAATGCTCCTTTTTGGCAACTTAGTCAAAGAGATAGGATCAGATACCAACAGACTGTTTGAAGCAGCTTCATCTACAATAATGAATACGGCTACTATTTTCCTAGGCTTGACTGTAGGTGCTACGATGACGGCTAACACCTTCCTTAATGTTCAGACCTTGATGATAATTTTTGGCGGATTTGTTGCCTTTGCTTTTTCTATCTTAGGAGGCATCTTCGCCGTCAAACTATACAATCTTTTTAATAAGAAAAAAATCAATCCACTCATAGGTGCTACAGGTCTAAGTGCGGTGCCTATGGCTTCTAGAGTGGCTAATGATATAGCCCTTAAGCATGACTCCAACAATCACATTCTCCAGTATGCTATGTCTAGTAATATAAGTGGTGTGATAGGATCTGCAGTAGCAGCAGGAATACTAATTAACTTCCTAGGCTAGCCCCTCCCTACATTCCGTTCTAAATACTTTAACATTCTCAAAACATGACTTTTGCCTCTTGCTGCCGTCTCAAGGTTGTAAAGAGTAGTTTTTTCATACTGGTTCGATAATGAGAAGCTT
>CAZIMH010000315.1:0-3803 GCA_964540155.1 uncultured Saprospiraceae bacterium | reverse complement strand
TTTTCTAATCGCATATAAGAAAGGGCCCGATTGTAGTAATTGGTAGGTTTGTTTTCCACTTCTATCAATGCAGAATAATCACTGACAGCTGAGGCGTAATCTTTGTTCTTAATAGAAATGTTGGCTTTATTTTTTAAGGCTGTTGTGTTAGCAGGATCTGCGACCAACATAGCATCAAAGGCAGTATAGGCTTCATCATATGATTCAGATTTCATCAGTGCCAACGCTTTATAGTACAAGGCTTTTTCATTATCAGATTCTAGTGCTATGATGCCATTTGCCAAATCAACTGCAGAAGGATAATCTTCCTTCTTATATTTTAATTTCATGCGTTCAGTAAGTGCTGGCACATACTTCTCATTTTTCTTTATCGCTAAGCCAAAAGACTGGTCTGCCAAGTCCGCTTTATCTGTCTTCAGATAACATACACCAAGTTGGTAATAGACCTTAGCTGTGGGTTCATCTTTAGCTATTGTCTCCTGAAAATCTACTATCGCCTTTTCGTAATTCCCTTCCAACATCTGAATTTTGGCCCTGTAGTAATATACTTTGGTTAACGAAGGGTCGTAATTAAGCCCTCTAGAGAAAGCCTTAATCGCTTCTTCATTCTGACCAAAACTCATCAGACAATATCCAGAATAGTAATGGGCCTTGGCATTCTCGCTATCCAATTTTATCATTTTCTTAAAGTCTACCGCCGCTGCTTTGTACTCCTTCTGTGACATCTTAGCCAATCCTCTAGAGTAATAGGCTTGGCTATACAGTGGATCTATAGCTATAGCTGCTGTATAAGCCTCTATCGCCTGAGTATAATCCTTTGCTTTGGCCGCTGCCACACCTTCATTATACTTTTCTACAACTTCAGGGCTCTGTGCATATAAGCCAGATACAGCAACCAAGAGTAGAACTGTGAGAACTTTAGTGTAATTCATATTGTTTCTTTTACAGTAATAAATAGTCAAATCATAGCCATTCTATGATGTTATGGGACAAATACTATACCTGCATCATCTGTGACTATCTATGATATATAGGTGTTTTAATATCAATGAAGATTGGCTATATCTGCTTCCAAAATTATAACTAGTAGTGCAAGCAGGCAATTGGAAAACGAACAATAGAAGGTCATTTATTACTTTTAATTTCTAATTGTTATGTTAATTACTGATTCTAACCAGAATTTAGCTTGAAAGAAAAGAATACAGTTAATGAGCCAGACAGGCAAGCAGCTTCTAGAAAAGAGGACCATATCTCGCTGGCATTTCAGTCTTCTAGCCTGAGTGACCAGAGAGATGAGCGCTTCTCTTACGAACCAGCCTTAAGCGGCCATGTGCCTGGAGAGATTGATTTTACGAGGACTATAGCTGGGCGAACCATGCAGTTTCCCATATGGATTTCCAGTATGACAGGAGGTACAGAAAAAGCAAATACGATCAATCATAATCTGGCTAAGCTCTGCGGAGAATATGGCCTTGGTATGGGATTAGGTTCGTGTCGTCAGCTACTGTATGAGGATAAGAGGTTGTCAGAGTTTGATGTAAGAGCAGCAATGCCTGAGGCGCCACTGATGATTAATCTGGGTATCGCTCAGATAGAAACGCTTATCCAAAAGAATGATACGCATCTTATCAAGCGGCTTATGGAGCGACTGCAGGCAGATGGACTCATCATCCATATTAATCCGTTACAAGAATGGATGCAACCAGAAGGAGATCAGATTACCATAGCTCCCATAGAAAGCATTAGCACTTTACTGAGTGAGAATGATTATCCTATTATTGTCAAAGAAGTGGGTCAAGGTTTTGGGAAAGAGAGTATCAAAAGTCTTCTTAGCTTGCCACTAGAGGCGCTGGACCTTGCTGGGTTTGGCGGCACTAATTTTTCTAAGCTAGAGTTACTCAGGTCAGATGAGATGCGGGCAGATAGCTTGGGTCCGATATTACGGATAGGGCATACCTGCCAAGAAATGATTCAAAATATAAATGAGATAAAAAATCAAAAGGGTGATATACAATGCAAGCAGATTATTATCTCAGGTGGTGTCAGAGGATTCTTAGACGGTTATTACTATATGGAGAAGTGTGAGCTCCCTAACCTATATGCACAGGCGTCTGGATTTCTAAAGCATGCCATGGATTATGCTTCCCTAAAGAGATACATGGACATTCAAGTTCAAGGCCTGAAAACAGCCTATGCCCTTCTCCGTGTCAAATAATTGTAGGATATTGCAATAATATAATGGATCAGGACAAAAAGATAATAAGTGGTTTTTCCAAGCTATCTAAGAGAGGTAAGATAAAGTGGATCGTACAGAACTTCTACAAAGAACCTGAAAAGGTAATGTCAGAGCTTATGAGTTACTGGCATTCTAACGAGGAACAGCAGAAGATTCTAGATAACTTTTCTGAGAACACCATTAGTAATTTTCCTATGCCTTTCGGGGTAGCCCCCAACTTCATCATAGACCAAAAGGCCTACTGTGTCCCTATGGTCATAGAAGAAAGCAGTGTCGTCGCGGCAGCCTCCAGTGCTGCAAAGTTTTGGATGAGTCGAGGTGGATTCAAGACCAAAGTCATCTCCACCAGCAAGCTAGGTCAGGTTTCATTTTTATGGGAAGGGGAAGCAAGCAAACTCAAATTCCATTACGAAAAACTCCGTCAGTATCTTATGGAAGAGAGCTTTCATATCACCAAGAGTATGGTGGAGCGCGGGGGTGGTATCATGGATATTGACCTCATAGACATGACGGACAAGAGAGCACATCTCTATCAGCTCAAAGCTTCTTTTGAGACCTGTGATAGCATGGGTGCTAACTTTATTAATACATGTCTGGAGCAATTTGCAAAATCACTGGTGTCCTTCTTCCAACAAAGCCCCGACTTTAGCCCTGAAGAAAAAGAAGTGGAGATTATCATGAGCATACTCTCTAATTACACGCCTGACTGTATCGTCCGTGCCTGGGTAGAATGTCCTGTGTCAGAACTGGGAAAATTTCCGGGTGGCATCAGTGCAGAGGTTTTCGCACATAGATTCCAGACAGCCATACAAATAGCAGAATTAGACCCTTACCGAGCAACTACTCACAATAAAGGTATCTACAATGGCATAGATGCTGTTGTCATAGCCACTGGCAATGATTTTAGAGCCATAGAAGCCTGTGGGCATACGTATGCCTCCAAGGATGGGCAGTACAGTAGCCTTTCTCACTGTGAAGTAAAGGATGGTCAGTTTAAGTTTTGGCTAGATATCCCTCTGGCGGTAGGAACTGTCGGCGGACTCACCTCTCTACATCCGATAGCCAAGCGCTCACTGGAGTTACTAGAAAATCCAAATGCCAATGAGCTAATGCGTATCATAGCTGCTACAGGCTTAGCCCAAAACTTCTCTGCCATACGATCCTTAGTGACGACAGGCATCCAGCAGGGTCATATGAAAATGCATCTTCAAAATATCTTGACACAACTCAAGGCCACTAAAGACGAAGAGTTAGCGACCGTAGACTACTTTGCCGATCAGATTGTATCCTTTAGTGCGGTTAGAGAGTATTTAGAAAAGTTGCGGTTAAGCTAGAACAGCTTAGCATGCCTACCACATGCTTGGCGTTGGATGTGGTCTAGCACAGGGTGCAGCTATATTTGTCTTAGCTTCTAACGGTAGGTTAGTTCATGAGTTTTGTTAGCATTATTTCGTTCGCTTTTTTCATTGATAAAAAAGCTCGCAAAAAATCTAGACTACCGAATGCTCTACTCTGTGCCTAATGCCTACCCACCCTCAACTGATGTTGAGGTTCCTTCTTTTGTAAG
>CAZIMH010000314.1:0-3808 GCA_964540155.1 uncultured Saprospiraceae bacterium | reverse complement strand
AAGAAGAAATAGCCACAGGTGTCAATAAAGTAGAGAATGGACAGATGTGGTGCATTGTCAATAAGCCCAAAGAGACCATCATCCATGAAGGCAGTAGACTAGGGGAAAACGGCATCATCTGGCAATCCAATCAAAAATCTCCTCAGAAGATAGAATACTTCCAAGAGACGGTGGGCGCAGATTACTATGAGATTATTGGTTATGGATATTATTCTGGTGATGATGCGACGCTAAGCCCCAAGTTGTGGTTTTATAGCAGATATGAGCGGCAATAATAGCGTTCTGATTCCTATAGTCTCTCAGATCTTCCAACTCAATTAGCAAACTAGGAGCAGTGCTGTTATCTAGACTAAATCTAAATAAGCTAGGCTGCCTTTATACTCTATAAGGACGGACAGAGACACATACAAAAGAATCATATATTTGCGGTGATTTTTGGGGCCTCTAGCTACTTTTTCTTAGACAGGCGCCCAATTAATAACAATGTAGAAACTCATATATCAGTATGCTATTAGCAGCTCTACTTCTGATTGCAGTCGTACTTATCCTTGCATCAGTCCTCACCGTCTCTGACAATCTCATTCAAATAGAAGCAAAACAACATGGAATTGACACTGAAAAGAACAATCTCAGTATATTTCCTAGTCTAGGTAATCTAGTCGGAAAGCCTGCGCCAGATTTTGCTGACAAACAAGCTTATCATAATCTGAGCAAGGGTCATGACATTAGGCTTGCTGGAAAAGCGACAAATACCACAGATTCAGTCTCTGTGAGCAGATTTGCACTTAAACCAACAGATTATAGAGGTATTGCTCCGATTCCTAAGATGGAAGTGGCCGTTGGAGACGAAGTGAAAGCGGGAGAACCCATATTCTTCGATAAGCAGAGTCCAGACATAAAGTATGTTGCACCAGTCAGTGGAGAACTGGTAGAGTTAAGAAGAGGCGCTAAGAGAGCCGTCACTCATATAGTTATACTCGCAGATAAAGAACAGCAATACCACCAAAACGAGGTAATCAATCTTTCTTCTTCTAAGAGAGAAGAGCTTGTGACTTACTTAATGGCATCAGGCGGGTGGACGCTTATGAATCAAAGACCCTTTGATATTGTGCCTGATCCAGCGATAACGCCTGATAATATATTTATCTCAGCATTCAGCACAGCACCTTTAGCACCTGACTACAGTCATCTTGTAGAAGGAAGGGCTAATGATTTACAATCAGCGATAGATGTGCTTAATGCACTTACTTCTGGCAAGGTATACATTGGATTAGATGGCAGGGGAGTCACACCAAATGCGGCATTAACAGGTATTACTGGTGCGGAAAAGCATTATTTTAATGGTAAACATCCTGCTGGAAATGTAGGGGTGCAGATACATCACGTAGCGCCTATCAAGAATACTGGTGCCGTATGGACCCTGACATTAGAGAATGCTTTGACTTTAGGTCATCTAATAAGAACTGGAAAATATAACTCTAGCAAGATCGTAGCATTGACAGGTGCACAATTTGAGACACCACAATTAGTCAAAACCTTTGCAGGCGCCAGCATAGATGAACTGACAAAAGGTAATATAAAATCAGTCGGTACTACCAGACTGATAGAAGGGGATGTGCTCTCAGGTAAGACACTGGGTACAGATGATTTCTTAGGCAATGGTGTCAGTCAGATTACCTCTATAAAGGAAGGAGATGACTATGAGCTTTTTGGCTGGTTATTACCGGTTAAGCCAAGACCTTCTATATCTAAGTCTATGCCTGGCTTCTTAATGCCTGGAATGGAATATGAGGCGAACACAAATACTCACGGAGAGAAGCGGGCCTTTGTGGTCACGGGGCAGTATGAGAAAATGATGCCGATGGATATCCTTCCTCAGCACCTGATGAAAGCAATCATGGCTGGAGATATAGAACGAATGGAAGGACTAGGAATCAATGAATTGTCGGAAGAAGATGTGGCCTTGGCAGAATTTGCCTGCACATCTAAGATGCCGCTTCAGGAGATTCTTAGAGACGGTCTAGACATGATGAGAGAGCAAGCGTAATCTAACAAATAGTAAAATCACAGAACCAAGTAATACACATGGGTTTACTCAGTTTCTTAAAGAAAATAGAACCAGATAAAAAGAAAAGTCCATTCTTGCACACGTTGTATGATGGCTTTTTCACTTTTGCATATGCCCCTAATACGGTAACAAAAGGTGGGGTACATATCCGTGATGGTATGGACTTAAAGCGGACGATGGTTATCGTCGTCTTGGCGATGCAGTTGTGCTACATATTTGGTACGTATAATATAGGTCATCAGCACTTTGTTGCCGCTGGTCAGTATTTGGGATTCCTAGAAGGGTTTCATCTAAAGTTGGCTCACGGGCTCATTAAGCTCCTACCGATATTCGTGGTTACACACGTGGTCGGGTTAGGTATAGAGTTCTGGTTCGCCGCGAAGAAGGGGCATCCTATAGAAGAAGGATTCCTGGTCTCAGGGGCACTCATACCCTTAATCATGCCGCCAGATATTCCAATGTGGATACTGGCAGTGGCCGTCGCTTTTGCTGTGATTTTAGGAAAAGAAGCCTTTGGCGGTACAGGAATGAATATTTGGAATGTCGCCTTACTTGCAAGGGTATTTGTCTTCTTCGCTTACCCAACCACGATATCGGGAGATGAGGTTTGGGTTTCAGGTTATGAAGGATTAGGTGCTGGAATGGCAGCTGATTATGGATGGGCACATGGCTTATTAGATAACTTATTTGGGTGGATGGATCTGCCCACCTTTGGCACTGGAGCTACGGTCGTAGATGGCTATTCTGGTGCCACACCATTAGCTTTGGCTTATCAAGGTGGATGGGAGAATGTAACTAGCCAATTTAGTGTATCCCAGATGTGGTGGGGAGCCATACCTGGTTCTATAGGAGAAACAAGTAAGCCACTTATTATTATAGGGGCACTCGCATTATTAGCGACAGGAATAGCAAGCTGGCGTATTATGATCAGTATGCTTGTAGGCGCAGCTATCATGGCTATGCTTCTAAATGCCTGGGGAGCGACACCATTTATGACAGTGCCATGGTACTATCAGTTCTATATCGGAAGTTTCTTTTTTGCGATGGCCTTTATGGCAACAGATCCGGTGACCGCCGCCTCGACCAATAAGGGTAAGCTCGTCTATGGATTTCTCATCGGTATGATAGGTATGCTTATCCGTGTTATTAATCCTGCATACCCAGAAGGATGGATGCTCGCCATCTTATTCCTCAATACTTTTGCCCCACTCATAGACCATTATGTAATAGAAGGCAATATCAAGAAAAGAATGAAGGCTTCAGTTTCTGAGGTTAGTAGTTCCACTCATTCACAACAAAATGAAGTAACACATGCATAGTACATCATCCGTATTACGATTTGTTATCATCATGACGTCCATCGTGGCTATGCTCTTGGCAGTGCTACAAAATGGACTCAAGTCAAGACACGATGCTAATGAGGCCGTCTACAGCAAGAAGGCAACATTGGGTGCCATTGCAGATCACCTGGGAATAGACTATGGTGATATTACCAATGAGCAAGTAGAAGAAATATTTGCTAGTAGTATAGAGCAGATTGTCATCAATCAAGATGGAAAAATCTTCTCCCAAGAAGATGTAGAATCTATGGGCTATAAAGGGGGCATGGCTGCCGATATAGACATGGCAAAGGAACATAAGAAAGGCGATGATAAGTTATTACCACTTTTTGTATACACGAAAGCGGATGGTAAGAAGTATTATATCCTGTACGCAAGAGGCAAAGGACTGTGGGATGAA
>CAZIMH010000313.1:0-3825 GCA_964540155.1 uncultured Saprospiraceae bacterium | reverse complement strand
ATTCTGAGATATTTGTGGCTCCGAATCTCCTACTTAAAGGTTTGCATGATATCCTCGAATACAATTTATAGATACGCGGTCTTATTTATTTTTCTTCTTCCAGCTCTTCTCACGGCGCAGTCAAGGGATAATTCTCCCTATTCTAGATTCGGCTTGGGAGACATTCAGGATGATAACTTCATCCACTCTCGATTGATGGGAGGTTTAGGAGCAGCCACATATAACCCGTATGAGATTAATATTGTTAATCCCGCTTCTATAAATTATCTGACCGCGGCGGCATTTGATGTTGGATTTACAGCGGATCTTAATTCACTCAGTGACGGGAGTGGCCAGACAGCTAGTTTTTGGGCGGGTAACCTGTCTTATATCTCATTGGCATTTCCATTAAAGAATACCTTGAACGATATACTGGATAGAAAAAAGAGACCGATTTTCATTGGAATGGCGTTTACACTCAAACCATATAGTACGGTTGATTTTAATATAGAGAATATAGATTTTATTGATGGGGTAGGAAGAGTAGCCAGAAGCTTGGAAGGTAGTGGGGGAACTTTTGATTTCACATGGAGTAATTCACTGAGATATAAGAATCTTTCATTCGGTGTAAATACTGGGGTGCTACTAGGTAGGACTTTGGAGCAGCGGTTGGTTGATTTTCCAGATTTTGGTATGACGGGGAGTACATTGGTAGAAGAGACAGCGAATCATAGAGGATTTGTGTGGAGAGCAGGACTATTGTACACGCTATACCTCAGTAATAGAGAAGTACTAGAGGACAATACGATAGTGCCAGAGAGAAGATTGGTTTTCGGTTTGCATGGAAATTCTCAGACTAATCTATCCACAGATTTGAGTGAGTTTAGAGGAGGCGCCATATTGCTTCAGAATGGTGATTTCGCTAGAGATACTTTGTCATTTACTTCTCAGGAAGGATTGAGGGGGAAATTGCCATCAGAATTCGGCGCAGGTATCACCTATTATAAAAGCGATAAGTTCGGTGCAGGTATCAATTACTCTGTGACTAATTGGTCTGGATTTAACAGCCCTGCTGTTAATGAAGACTTAAATGATGCCAGAGAGTTATCTATTGGCACTTTTTATCGTCCTAATCGTACCTCGGTGAATAGTTACTTTGCAAGAGTCAAGTACAGGCTAGGAGCATATTATAAGCAAGTACCGACAGCAACGAATATAAATCCTAATGGGAGTGTAGATGATATAGGAGTGTCACTTGGATTTAGCTTGCCGTTTTTCTACCAGAGAAAAATATCACATGCTCACCTTGGTGTTGGGGTTGGAGTTAGAGGTATGAACACGGCTATAGAAGAAAGATATTTTAGACTTTCATTCAGCTTCACATACAGTGATGATGAATGGTTCTTAAAAAGAAAGTATAATTAAAACGTAAAACAGAATGATGTATAAATTAAAATTTGGTTTATCACTGATTGCAATGCTTGTATTTGGAGTCAGTATTACGTCTGCCCAATTTGCAAACTGGAATGACAGCCCTCAAAAAGACGCCGCTGAAAATGCACACACTATATACCGTCAAGCACTAAAGTCCAAGGATTGGGCTATCGCTTACGAAAATTGGAATACAGCATATACAATAGCGCCAGCTGCTGATGGCAAACGAGATTACCACTTCATAGATGGTGTTAAGTTGTATATCAACAAATTTCAGAATGAAACAGATGAGGCGAAGAAGACGGAGTACAAGGAAAAAATAAATAAATTGTACGATGAGGCCATACAGGCTTATGAGAATGGAGATGTAGTACCCTCTAAATGTGTAGGAAATCCTGAGTGCATCCAGTCTAAGATTGGATACGTACTTGGACGAAAGGGATTTGATATGTTCTATACACTTAATGAGTCCTACTCAAAGAATCTCAAAGTACTGGATCAAGCAATAGAAAAATCTGGCAACGATATAGAATATACAGTTTTCGAACCCTTGTCTACTATTGTAGTCTATCAGTTTGAGAAAGGAAAAATGGATAAAGAAAAGGCTGTAGAGTATTTCACGATGATGGATGATATTGCTAATTACAACCTAGAGAATAACTCTAAGTATGGACAAAGCTATGAACAAGCATGGAAAGCAGCTCAGTCTAAGTTCGCTCCCATCGAGACGCAAATTTTTGATTGTGAGTATTTCAAGCCTAAGTATAAAGCCCTATACGAAGCTGATCCAGAGAATTATGACCAATTGAAGCAATTGGTGGGGCTGCTAAAAAAGAGAGGCTGTGCAGATGATGACCCTCTGCTAGTTGAATTGGATGGTAAATGGAAAGCCTATGCCGCTTCTACTAATGCTGCAAGAAAAGCAGAATTCGAAGCCAATAATCCAGCAATGATGGCTAAGAAGAAATATGATTCTCAGGATTATGCAGGAGCCATAGCCAAATATGATGAAGCTATTGCAGCAGAGGCAGACCCTATTAAGAAGGCAGGTTACATGTTCTCCAAAGCATCTATTCAAGGTAGAAAACTAAAAAAGTATTCTGCTGCTAGAGCGACAGCTTTGGAAGCGGCTAAGCTGAGACCAGGGTATGGTAGACCTTATATGCTTATAGGTGATTTGTATGCGACTACGGCTAGAAATTGTGGCGACTCATGGAACCAAAGATTAGCTATACTCGCAGCAGTAGATAAGTACAGAAAAGCCAGGTCTGTAGATCCAGAACTTACGGATGAGGCCAATAAGAAAATAGGAAAGTATAATAGTTCACTTCCTGATCAGTCAGAAGGATTTATGAAGAAAGTAAAAGCAGGTGACAAGCAGAAAGTGGGTTGCTGGATAGGTGAGACTGTTACAGTCAGATACAAATAAGAACATAGAATAGATATAAAAAGAGGTTGTCATAGATAATGACAACCTCTTTTTTTGTTTATAACAAATGAGTTTCTAATCGTCACCAAATGATACGCCTATCTGACGAGCTGTTTTGATAAGGTAGTGCCTTTTACTTACATGGTTGTACTCTTTGATTGCCTTAGCAAGTGTAGTGTCCTTAACTTCATTATTTACAAAGGTGACCATTCGACCGAATCGACCTTTATTCACCATCTCAAAAGCCTTTACGCCAAAAGCAGTTGCAAGCACCCGATCGAAGGCGACTGGTGTTCCGCCACGTTGTATGTGGCCTAAGGTGGTCACTCTTACATCAGGATCTATACCGAATTCTTCTATCATGTGTCTTAGTTGAAGTCCCACACCGCCTAGTTTTATATTCTGATCGCCAGCTTCTTTTTTTCCTATTTTGCGGCCACCCATCTTTGCACCTTCCGCTATAACTATATTGACAAAGCCCTTACCACCTCTGTATCTCGATTTGATCGTTTTGACTACAGATTCAATGTTGAAGGGTATTTCAGGAATCAGGCACAACTCAGCACCTCCAGCTAGAGCAGTATGCAGAGCAATCCATCCTGCATCTCTACCCATAACTTCCATTATCATCACACGATTATGACTATGGGCAGTGGTTACTAGTTTGTCAAAGGCGTCAGTGGCTATCTGCACTGCGGTTGTAAAACCAAACGTCACATCGGTAGAGCTGAGGTCATTATCTATCGTCTTAGGTACACCTATTATCGGTAACCCCTTTTTATACAAGGCATGTGAGATTGTCTGTGAGCCATCACCACCAATGTTTATAACGGCACTAAAGCCTAGCTTCTTAATCTTCTTTACTAAGTCTGCACTAATGTCTTTATAGTGGATTTTCCCATTTTTATCTTCACAGGCAAAGGATAAAGGATTACCCTTATTAGTTGTTTTTAGTATAGTACCACCTTTAACATGTATACCAC
>CAZIMH010000312.1:0-3828 GCA_964540155.1 uncultured Saprospiraceae bacterium | reverse complement strand
ACATAAATTTATCTTAGTAATTGAATATAACCTTGAAGCTGAAAAGCTTCGACTAAACCATCAATGCCACGTTCCAAAACACTACAAGTATAATAGTAGGTTCCTGCTTCTACATTTTTTCCGCTGCTAGTATTGCCATTCCAATTAATTTCTGGCTCAGTAGTTTCAAATAGAAGATTACCCCATCTATTGAATAGTTTGAAATCTATTTCTGCAACAAATAGGTTTTGCCTTGGATGAAATATGTCATTAGAACCATCACCATTTGGTGTGAAAGTATTAGGTAGTATATAAATCGGACAATTATCTATGCAGGCTGGGATGCCTATAGGTCCTTCATTACCAGAAGCATCAATGGATGATATAGCATAGCAACCATTTACGCCTAGTTCTGGTAGATGTTCAAATTCTAGAATATCATCTTCATTGACATTGCCAATCAGTTCATAGTTAAATAAGATGCTGTCTTCTGCGAAATAGATATTATAAGATTCTACATCATTGCTGCCTTCACAAGTATTTCTTACAGAATCCCAAAAAATCAAATTGAAAAAATCCTCCGGTTCTATGAATTCTTCTGTCTGAGTAATATCACTACAAGGGTTTTGAGCCATGGCTATTGGAGGGCAAGGCCCAACAGTGTCTATAGGAATTCCACATATGATTTGAGATAAGTTGACTAGACTGTCAGTATTACCACCAATGCCGTATCTACCTAAGGTTCTAACTCTATAGCAAAATGTTGTATCATTCATCAATCCTCTATCTTCAAAATCACATGTGCTGGACTCGTCTATAGTCTGAAATAATGATTGACCACCGCTCACATCTTGTCTTTCTAGAAAATAGGTTGTATTAACCCAAGGCACCTCTTCTTGACATGAAACTATATTAAGCATGTCAGTAGAGATAATGCTAGAAAAAACTGAGCTTGCAACAGATGAATTGCTTAGCAATAGGTTATTGGCTGAAAAATTAATTCTATAGTAATATTGGTTATCTACAGTATTCAGATTGCGATCTGTGAATGAAATTTCATCAGATGGCAAAAAGCTTGGCGTGGTGATATTAGCTACCTCTGTAAAGTTTATAGCATCTGCGGAACGTTCTAGTCTATAATTATACGGACCAGAATTCAGGAGAGTATCTACTGCTTCTGCCTGTGGCCTATTCCAGGAAACCAGTATTTCTCCATCAGTTCTAGATGTTTCCATTACAGACACTTTCGTGATTAATGGTTCATCTTGATTAACTTGTAAGCATACCTCTTGAGAGGCAATTGACTCTACCAAATTAAATGGTTGGTTGGTAGCTGTTCTTAATGCAAAATTCGCAGTTATCCTATAACAGAAAATCGCACCATCTGGAATGGCGCTATCTGTAAACGTGTACCTTCCATTAGCGCTCTCTGTTGTTAGAATTTCTACAACTTCATAACCTCGACCTTCTAGGCCATTTTCACATTCACCTAGGGGAAATGGATCTGGCCCTTCTCTTCTATAGACTTCAAATCCTAGAAAGAAATTATTATTTGTCTCTTCACATGAATAGGGCAAATCCCAAGTCAAAGTGATATCGTCATTATTTTCTAATTCTGCTGTTACATTTTCTGGAGGAGGACCTAGGACGCGTATCCGTAGACTTTTGAGAGATGCATTCCCTGTTTCTATTCTTGAATTATCTTGACCACGAAATATGACTTGGTAATAGGAATCAGATATATGTTCGCACTGTGTCTCCCAAACGAAAATTTCCTCTAAGGGTGAATCTTGAAAGACATTCTGATTATCCATAAATGCAGGAGAGAATTCCAACTCGAAAGGTCCTCCTCTAGCAGATATTCGAACTTGTTGATCTGTATCTATATCCGTGACTCTTATAGGTATTCTTAAAGTTTCACCTGCAATGACACAAATCTCCATAGGTGCTTCCACCACTGGCGGTGTATCTTCACAGTTAAGCACAAGAATCTGCATATCTCTAATGACGGTATTGAGTAGTACACCATCTCGATGCTCTTTTATGAGGATGGCCACATTATATTCTCCTGGTGCATGAGGTGAGTCCCATATTAAATCACCAGTAATTGGATTAATCGTAAGCGTACCAAAAGATCCTGGTAAATTATCAGGAAGAATATATCTAGGAACTTCTATTCCTTCCTCTTGCAATGGGGTAGTGAGTTCATAACTTATACTGTCTCCATCTAGGTCAAAAGCATTGGGATTATGAATAAACCGCTTGCCTACACATCCGAAATCTATTGGTGGTTGTAAGAGGACGACAGAATTATTTGGGCCTTGAAACTGGGAAGTTGTCAGCGTAAATCTTGTTTCTATATAGAATGGAATATCCACAGAATTTGGAAAATTGATATTCTGTATGTTGCTTACCCTATTAGGATCTTGGAATGATAGCGTATAAGAAGCGATACTTGGATAGGTATGTTCCATTATATAGAAATTGACCTTTATGTCTTCTCCCGGTATTGGCGCACCATTACCATTAGCTCGAGGGATAGCATCCATAGTTCCATCTCCCCATGACAAGATAATAGTATCCCTATCAGCTCCTTGAGATGTGGTCTTTGTATAGGTAGTTACTGTCGCCCGTATAGTTAATGGACCTATTTGAGAGTAGGTGATTTCTCCAGCTCTATTATGCGTCGCACTAAGGTCTGAGATTACAAGGAGTAGTAAGACTACAAGAAGGCTTGATTTTAATAACTTCAAATTATTTTATTAATTATCTAATTTATGAAGATCTAAGTTCAATAGCTATAGATAACCAAGTTCTAAGAGACAATTCTTTAAACTTTCCTTCCAATGAGGAATCTTGAGCTGATATGCTTTTTGGATTTTGGACTTAGACATCAGACTCCATAGAGGTCGCGGAGCAGGCGCACCGTATAATGCAGTTGTAGTTTCACCTACCTGACATTTTAATTTAGACAATTTGAATATTTCTCTGGCAAAGTCTGCCCAGTTGACCAATCCGATATTGCTATAATTGAATATGCCGTCTTGCGATATGTCATCAAAATTGTTGACACCTGTATTTCGAATAATAGTAAGCAAAGAATGGGCTATATCTCTAGCATAAGTTGGCGTACCATATTGATCAGCTACAATGTTAAGATTATCTCTGTTTTGACCTAAACGCAGCATGGTTTTTACAAAATTATTGCCATAGCTAGAATAAACCCAAGAAGTCCTCATCACTACTGAATCTGGACGTTTTGCTAAAAGCCGCTGCTCACCTTCTAATTTTGTGCTGGCATACACTCCCTGTGGTGCTACTGGGTCGGTTTCTTTTAGTGGCCTCTGTGGGTCTGTATGATAGACATAGTCAGTAGAGAGATGAATAAGTTTAGTAGTTTTCGGAGCGAATGACGCTAAATGACTCAGTGCAAGGGCATTGACTTTATGAGCCATTTTTTTATCAGTCTCTGCGGCATCTACCGCAGTATAGGCTGCGGCATTTATACAGTAATCATATGATTTGTTAGCGAAGGCTGATTTGATAGACGCCTTAGATGCCAAATCTAACTGCTTCCTATTCAGGAAGGTCATAGATAAGTCAGGATATAACTTCGAGATATGCTTTAGTTCTGAGCCAACTTGGCCCGTAGAACCAGTGACTAGAATGGTCTTTCTCTTCATATTCCCAAATATAGGGATATGTCCATTCTATCCGACTAAATATCCCTGTTCTGGAATAAGTGCCAAGCAGCGAATATGAATATAGCAGAGTAAATTATAGATAATAGCGTGGCCTCTTTAAATGATAGCAAGAAGTCGTAATCAATATCACCAGGAATATTTTCAG
>CAZIMH010000311.1:0-3829 GCA_964540155.1 uncultured Saprospiraceae bacterium | reverse complement strand
GATCCCATGAAATCTCTAATTCAGTTTGACCTTGATTAGTACAAGACACAAAAGGAGGATCTAAAGGATCCAGAACTTGAAACTCTGTATTAAGCGTCTGGAATGAAGTACAACCTGTAAGTGTATCTTCTACAATTACAGATACGAACTGTGGTCCAGATATTGGGAAATCATAAGTGGTGAAATTGTCAAAAGTCTTGATAGAGTTCGTTCCATTAAAGAAGGTATACTCATAGTTAGGACTTGCTGGACTTGCTGTCGCTGTTACAGTGACAGAAGTTGTTGCTCCAGGGTCTGGTGCACCTATAATACAGATATCCGTTATAGGCTGCAACATGACCGTTGGTGGCGGCGTCAAGTTCACACATACAGATGTAGGTTGTGAAGGTCCACAAGTACCTAAAGCTACTACAGAAACACAATCACTAGGATCATAGCCTGCTGGGAAGGTAATGCTTACCATCGTCCCATCACCCGCAGCTGAAATATCCGTCACAACGACACCTGGTATAATCGGATCATTATTCCAAATATAGGTGGTCGCTGGCGCTGGATTAGTCACCATAAATTCATGGTCTTCTAAGTCCGTCTCACAGAATTCGTCATCACCAGATACTATAGGTGAAACTGGCATAGCTACATCCAAGTCAAATGGTCCATAGATAGAACTGCATGCCCCAGGTCTTGTTACATCATGTGAAGGACCGTAAGTACCTTCCATTTCTTCAGAATCCCACCAAGCGCCATCATCAAAGGCAAAATCAATTCTTATACATACTTGTCTTGGCATGTCTAGCTCTAAGACACCGAAGTTACTTGTCAGTACCTGCCCTGTATTACAATCAAAATATTCTAATACCTGAGAACTCTCAAATATCTCTGGCCAATTCTCAAATTCATCTTCTAATAAATCAAAGTCAATCGATGATGAATATATTCCACAACCTAAATCCTCTATGAAGATAGGTACGTTCCCTACTGTAATCGTCACATTAGGTATCGTATCACAATACATATCTCTATTAGGCCTCCATGAATCCATCTCATCACTATACCCCTCTACTCGCAAGCATTCAGGTGCATTCAATGAATCTACCGCTTCCAGTTCAAAGGTTGCTATATTATTTCTCCAATCCCACATCCAAATGTACGGTTCTTCATCACACTCTATCATGTTAGAGCCCGCTTCAAATTCGCAATCTTCTTCAAACTGGCAACGCCACATAAAGACATTTGTAGGTGTCTTTTCTCTATTACCTATCGGTCTGATACATAAGGTCTGCTCTACGATACAGTTAGGACAATCAGGATCATCAAAGAAGAAGGTTTCACAATTGAATCCTTCTGCATTCATAGGCCAAGAGTCTACTGTCAATAAATCAACAGGATCTCCTAACCATCCTCTGCCATCTCCGTTAGGATCTTGCTCAGCGTCTAAAGGATTAAAGGGTCCATCAAAAGGTCCAGGAAGCGCTGGATTATTAGTCTCTAAATCTTCTATACATACGATAAACTCATATGTTTCTGGTTGTATAGGCTCTACGTGGAGCTCTAAACATACTTGCGCATCCTGTGGGTCACACTCAAATATAATCTCCTCTAGACAAATCATATGTATCGTGCCTGGCTCATCAGGGATGGTCAGTTCTGGTATAAACCCACCGCCATCTAATACAGGATCATGCTCTATAGTTCCTGCCCAAGTCGTGCTCCATACAAAAGTCGCACTCAAATCTTCTGTATACATCCCACACGCATCTTGGTGGACATCTATGGCATTTTCATCGTCTCCTTTGTGTATGATTCCAAATTGTATATCCTCCCCTGGACAGACGGTGATTCTGTTTGTCTTATCGCAATCACCTGTAGGGTCTGGTAAGGCGGGGTCATTAAAATTATCTGTTAGTATAGGGTCTCTATCCCGGCATAAACTCTCTGCCGTCACAGCATCTGGCTCTGGCAGTCCTAAGAATCCTATCTCTCTTATACTGACCGTGAATTCACAATCATCACCATTACAGCCATCTATAAATAGGTAATAGGTTTGTCCTAAGTTAAAATCACCGCTGTCCAATGTTTGGTCAGCTGTCGTACAACCTCCAGACCAGATGATACAATCATTAAAATCGCAACTCTCATAGATACCTACTTGGATTCCATTTCCAGTCGTACAATCTCCTACCTCAACATCTAGCGTAAGTGATTCAGCATTGGCCACAAAAGCAAACCAGGACATATTGTGAGGGACATTACCCCCATCATTACATAAAGAAGCTGGCTGATCTCCACTGTCATCTACAGGGCAGGGTTGTGAACAAAATCCATTACAAGAGTCGAAACCTTGCATTAAGTCTATTGGATCACACAATCGACATCCAGCAGGAAATAATGGATCCGCTGATTCACAAGTCTCACAGAAGGAACCATTTACTTCTCCGCAACTACCACACTGTACTGTAATCTCAAAACAGTGCTCTAATGCAGTACCATCACACATATCTGTAATGGTGATACACACCTCTGTAGGCGTACTACTATTGGTCGCAAAATCTATCAACTCTGGTGGTGGTGCTTGGTCTAAACCACCCCCAACTGCAGAACAAGGAAGGTGAGAATAAAATACTTCCACATCACAACCTCCTGTATAATGCACATCTAATAAAGCTTCCCATGGCCACATATTACCTTCTTGATCCTCCCATAGACAGTTAGGTAGCTCATTAGTACAATCTTCATCAGCAAAACTTATCGTAAAATCGTCTGGTGGGAAGAATGCAGTAGGATCACCTCCTACCCATTCTAATTCTGGATTACCAGGCCCTATATCAACATCCCATTCCAGCATGTATGGACCTCCGTCATTACCACAATCATCTATAACTTCTAGCTCTATAAAACCTGTAGTTCCACAATCTGTAGGATAACTCTCACCGAGTACACCAAGGTCAAAAACAGTAAGTTGGGTGAAATCTGTACACGCATCAAAAATGTTACTGATATCAATACCCGGTCCGCCTATGGCGTCTAAAAGTGATTGTAAGTCTACCACTTCATTAGGGCAGAAGGGTCCTAATACTGTCCCACTTTGTGGCTCTGCTCCAGCTATATCTGGTGCTACATCATCATCCACTTCTATCGTAATCTGATCTACATTACTGAAGTTACCACAAGGGTCCTCATAGTCTATATCAAAAGTTATTTCATAACAAGTATTCCCACCAGGAACCAAGTCCGCTATGGTAACACTAGATGGGTCAGGTGTAATGTTAAAATCTCCTATCGTAACACCACTAAAATCAGTACAGTCATCTATTAATATTCCGCCTCCTAGTAATATGGCATCTATCTCCGTCTGTAGGGATCCTAAATCATCACATTGTACAACAGGGGGCGCTGCACCTGATAAGTTTAAGTCTGGTGGTGTATTATCCTGTATGTCAAACTGACCAGTCCAATCGAATGTATTTCCACATTCATCCTCTATGATAAAGTCTACCATATATGTACCAGTAATACACTGTGTGAAATTCAAAGGTGTTGGATCACCGCTATCCAATGATATAGTAAGAACTGAAGAACAAGCATCTTCAAAGTAATCTGCGCCTCCTGGTCCATTCGCTATTATATCATTTATCCAATCTGTAATCTCTTGATCTGTCAAGGTCATATCACATTCAAATACTGGACTAGGTGGCGTTACACCAGGTATTAAATCCGGCTCTACATCGTCTACAATATCAAATTCGTATACAAAGGTAGCTGACTTACCACATTGATCTTCTACAGTAAAGGTAATCTCAATCGGATTCCCATCTACACACTGCGTGAA
>CAZIMH010000310.1:0-3845 GCA_964540155.1 uncultured Saprospiraceae bacterium | reverse complement strand
TGTCATCGCTATTTCTATGAGAACGAATTAGTTCTTTTATCTCTGTATCTAATTGTTCAAGAGTTGTCATAAATCAATATGAAGCTATTATTAAAAATAATGAAAACATAGAAAAAGCCCCAAGGAGATATTCCAAGGGGCTAAATATATTATTCTAAAGGCTGAAAAGGAGATTACTCCTCCATTGCCTGAATCAAAAGAGACACTTCATTATTGATGACTTCAATAAATCCCTTTTCAATTCTAAAGGTCGTCCTTTGGTTATTCTCATCTAATATCCTAACCTCGCCATTTGCCAAAGCAGCAACTATCGGCGCATGCCCATTCAATATCTCAAACTGTCCATTAACTCCAGGCACTTTTACTGAGTTAATAGCGCCTTTAAAAAGCTCCTTTTCTGGCGTGAGTGCTATTAGTTCCATACTCTACTCCTATTTTAATTAAGCATTAGCTTCTGCAAGCAACTTCTTACCCTTAGCGATTGCTTCATCTATATTACCTACCAAGTTAAATGCCGCTTCTGGGTACTCATCTACTTCTCCGTCCATAATCATATTAAAGCCTCTTATGGTTTCCTCTATAGGTACCAGTACTCCTTCTAGGCCAGTAAACTGTTCTGCGACATGGAAAGGTTGGGAAAGGAATCTTTGTACCCTTCTGGCTCTGAGTACGACTAACTTATCTTCTTCTGATAATTCTTCCATACCAAGAATAGCAATGATGTCCTGTAATTCTTTGAATCTCTGAAGGATATTAATTACTCTCTGAGCAGTATCATAATGCTCATCTCCAACAATACTTCTTTCCAGAATTCTGGAAGTAGAATCTAATGGATCCACTGCCGGATATATTCCTAGAGAAGCTAACTTTCTACTCAGTACTGTAGTGGCATCAAGGTGGGCAAACGTAGTCGCTGGTGCCGGATCTGTCAAGTCATCTGCTGGTACATAGACCGCTTGTACAGAAGTAATCGATCCTCTTTTCGTAGAGGTAATTCTCTCTTGCATCACACCCATCTCAGTCGCAAGTGTAGGTTGGTAACCTACCGCAGAAGGCATCCTTCCTAGTAGGGCTGACACCTCCGATCCTGCTTGAGTAAATCTGAATATATTATCAATAAAGAATAAAATGTCTTTTCCTCCAGTAGGGTCATTTAAGTCACCATCTCTATAGTACTCAGCTAATGTCAAGCCTGATAGGGCCACTCTTGCTCTTGCACCTGGAGGCTCATTCATCTGTCCAAAAACGAAGGTAGCTTTAGACTCCTTGAGCTTCTCCTTGTCTACTTTACTCAGGTCCCATCCACCACTCTCCATAGAATGTAGGAAGTCATCTCCATAATTTATTATACCCGATTCTAGCATCTCTCTTAGCAAGTCATTCCCTTCTCTAGTTCTCTCTCCTACACCTGCAAAAACCGAGATTCCATCGTATCCTTTAGCAATATTATTTATCAACTCCTGAATCAGTACTGTCTTACCTACACCTGCACCACCAAACAAACCAATCTTTCCACCTTTAGAGTATGGTTCAATAAGGTCTATTACCTTGATACCTGTGAACAGAACTTCCGTCTCCGTAGATAAATCTTCGAACTTTGGAGGCTTACTATGAATAGAGTATGCATTTTCAGTTTTATCCACGTTTCCTATTCCGTCTATCGCATCTCCTACAACATTAAATAATCTACCTCTAATAGCATCCCCAGTAGGCATTGATATAGCCATACCTTTATCTATTACTTCCATACCTCTTGTGAGGCCTTCTGTAGAATCCATTGATATTGCTCTTACACTATCTTCTCCTAAGTGTCTTTGGACTTCAAGTGTCAAGATTTCACCTGATTCTCTTTTGATTTCTAGAGCATTAAGGATGTCTGGTATTTTGGAACTTTCTCCAGCAAAACTAACATCAACTACAGGTCCAATCACCTGCTTTACTTGACCAATATTCGCCATTTATATATTGTGATTATGGTTATGAAATTTGGCGCAAAGATACGAGAATGGAACTTATTACATGACAACTATCCTAAAAATATACGTCCTAGATTTGTAATAAATTAAGCAAATAAGCGTCTCTACTGTACATCCGACAAGATAAATCTATTCTTCCTCCGAATTATTAATGTCTAACTGAATGTAAAAACTATTCTTTTCCAAGCCATCCATCATTCTTACCACTTGAGCATTTATTAATTCTAATAATGCAAGGAATGTAACTATTGCATGCATTCTATTGTCTAGATTCTCAAACAGCTTAAGAAAAGAGTATTCTTTACCATCAGATATTAAGTTGCGTAGGTAAGCCTGCTGATCTTTGAGTGTGTAGGGATACTTTACAATTTGATGAACATACTTATCCTTTACGTTCTTGTATCTCTCTAAGACTGTTCTAAAAGCTTTGAAAAGCTTGTATGTCGTTAGGGTTTCTAACTCTACATCTATTAGAGCATGTTCTGCTAATGCTTTTATTTCTGCATTTACATTTCCTCTTAAGGTCTTTCTAGCTCTTTCCTGCTCTCTGTCTTTGAATTCATCAATGACACTTTTGTACTGCTTGTATTCTAGTAATCTTTGCACAAGCTCTTCTCTTGGATCAATCTCGTTGCCCTCTTCATCCACTTCCTTTCTCGGAATCAGCATCTTAGCCTTTATCCTCATCAGTGTTGCGGCTACAAGAATGAACTCAGATGCAACATCTAAATCTAACGCTTCTAGCTGACGTATATACTCAAGAAAATCATCCGTAATCTTAGATATATCTATATCATGGATATCCAATTCATCTCTCTGAATGAAATATAAGAGTAAATCAAATGGACCCTCGAAATGTTGTATTTTGACCTTGTAAGTAGATGTCATAATTAAGTGTAGTCTTCAAAATAAATCAGACTAACCTTACTTAGTCAGTCAATATATTTTACCTCATAAAAGTATCACTATCCCTCGTACATTATATCTTATACCAACAACAATTTCGACTGATAGTATAGATGTAATACCACAGCGATCTATTGAGGTCATCCACAATCTTTCCCACTTCGTAGTAGAAAGAGCAAGGACTGCTAGACGATTTATTAAAGAAACAGATCCACCATATCGTATTGATTCACTTCATATCATTGAAATCGATAAAAATGGAAATGAGCATCTCGCTGATGTAGGACAATGGATAGATGATGGAATAGACTTTGGAATAATAAGTGAATCTGGTATGCCGGCAGTCGCTGACCCTGGGTCTGACATTGTAAGAAAAGCACATTTATCTAGCTACTTGGTAAAACCATTGATAGGGCCTTCATCTATTATTCTAGCCCTTTCTGCAAGTGGAATGAATGGAAATGCATTTTCATTTAATGGTTACTTACCTATAAAAGACCAAGAGTTAAGAGAAAATCTTAAAGCCCTTGAAAATAGAATAGTTAAGACGGGTCAGACTCAAATCTTTATTGAGACGCCATATAGGAACAATAGAATTGTCAATAACATTCTAAGCTCCATTAAAAATCAACAATTGCTTTTATGTATTGCACTAGACCTAAACGGTAAGCATGAATATGTAAAAACAAAATCAATAAAGGAGTGGAAAACGAAATCGATTGACCTCCCTAAACTCCCCGCTATCTTTCTTCTTGGAAGATGATATCGCAGTAAGAATAACTAATCCAATCTTAGTTTAGAGCATAAAAAAAGGGGAATGCTTTCACATTCCCCTAAGTTTCATAAACCAAAATGATTACTCAATCACAATCATATGTCTTGTGGCAGTATACTCACCTGATTCTAGCTTGTAGTATACGATGCCTGTTGTAAGTGTCTCTCTGTCTACAGTTACTATATTCT
>CAZIMH010000309.1:0-3857 GCA_964540155.1 uncultured Saprospiraceae bacterium | reverse complement strand
GAAGACTTGATTGCCTATGCAGGATCTCTTGCAGAAGGAGGTGCCTTATTCAGAGGTTCCAACGCAGCCATAGAAGGTGAGTCATTGGGTACCATTATTGGAACCCAAATTCAGAGAGATGAAGACGGAAACTTTCTAGTCAATTCAGCTGGAAGTTATGTAATTGCTGAGCAGACACTTGATGGAACAGTTCCAATAATAGGAGATGCCATTCCTGACTTTACAATGAATTATATCAATACATTAAGTTGGAAAGATTTGAGTTTTGGCTTCCAATTTAGTCATACTAGAGGAGGAGATATACTATCAAGTACAGTAGCTACCTTATTAGGTAGAGGTCTTATAGTAGAAACTGAAGATAGACTAGCAACGTATATCCTGCCAGGGGTTAATCCAGAGGGTAATCCTAATACAACTCAACTTAATAACTCTACTTATTTCTTTAGTAATCTATTATTCGGTCCTACTGAAACTAGAATTTATGATGCTTCCGTCATTAGACTTCAAGAAGTTTCATTAAGCTACAGATTACCATCGAGATTCTTAGAAAAAACACCATTTGGTAACTTGTCTATAAGTGTACAAGGATTCAATCTTTGGTTTAATGCGTATAACACACCAGCTGGAGCCAACTTTGATCCGAATGTCCAGGGTGTAGGTATTGGTAATGGAAGAGGATTTGACTTTTTAAATGGACCTAGTTCTAGAAGATATGGGTTCAGTTTAAAAACTACATTTTAATCACACATAATACTAGGATATGAAAATTTATTTAAAATATATATTAGCTGTAACTCTTATCAGCTTTACAATAGTAGGATGTGATCAGCTAGAATTAGACATGAGGGTTAGCCCAAATGACTTGGCTGCTGATGCCTCAGATCCGAATCTATTACTAAATAGTGTTCAACTAGCTTATGCTGGAAACCAATCGACTCTTAGTGGCTTGGCAGGTCAGCTTACCAGAATTGAGTACTTTTTTGGAAGAGATTATTTTAATAATCTTCCAGGGAGTACTATGAATGGTGTATGGAGTAGAACTTACAGTAGTGGTGCCACAGTTATTGGCGACTCTGATTTGAACGGTGTAGCTGTTGGTATTTTAACCAATCTACAGGCCTTGGAAACAGCCAATGAAACGGGTACAACTGACTTGTCATTCCATGTTGCGGTAGGTCGCACCTTGTATGCCCATTCATTGCTACAATTAGTAGATTTTGTGGGTGTAGCAGCTTTTTCACAAGCAGGAAATCCTGAATTCCCAGCACCTACATTAGATGATGGGCAAAGTGTTTACGATGGCGCTTTAGGTTTACTTGACCAAGCGGCAGAAGCTTTCGCACTTGCACCGCCGACAGTAGGAGTCGAAGATTTCTTTTATGGAGGAAATAGTGCTCAGTGGCTTAGACTAGTTAATACACTAAGATTACGGTCATATGTACTTACAGGTAACCAATCTGCTTTTGATGCTATAATTGCTGAGGATAATTTTATTTCAAGCAGTGCAGATGATTTCCAATTACAATTTGGAACGAGCGAATTACAACCAGATAATAGACATCCTGATTACATCTGCGATTACAAATCAGATGGTGCAGATATTTATCAATCAAATTGGTTGATGAATTTAATGTTTAATACAAATGACCCTAGAAGAAGGTACTATTTCTATAGACAACAAAATGCAACCCCTGGTGGCGTTGATATTGCAGGAATGCCTGTAGATCCAAGCGAAGAGCAATTATCATGTTCATTAGTGATACCACCACCACATTATGATGGTTTTGTTTTTTGCAGCGGTCCAGTAGGATACTGGGGAAGGTCTCATGGAAATGATGAAGGTATACCACCAGACGGATTCCAAAGAACTGCTTCAGGTGTATATCCTGCAGGAGGCCGATTTGATGATGATTCATTTGGAGTCGTTGGCCTAGGTGCAGGCGGAGGCGGAGCTGGTATTGAACCAATAATCTTGGCTTCTTACGTTGACTTTTGGAGAGGTATTATGGCTTCTTCAGATGCTGATAGATCTGCTTTCCTAAGAGCTGGCTTGATCAAATCTATTGAGAAGGTTCAATCTTTTGGAGGATTAGATGTAAACGCAGATTTGTCAACAGCACCTAGCGATGATGATGTTGCTACATTTATAGATAATGTAGTAGGTTCATTTGATAGTGCTTCTGGTGACGATAGAGAAAACATCTTTGCTGAGCAGTATTTTATAACATTATTTGGAGGAGCTACTGAAGCTTATAACTATTATAGGTTAACAGGATTCCCGACTACGGTAGCTCCAAGTTGGGAGCCGGATCCAGGTCCATACCCGAGAACTATGTTATTACCTCAAGCGGAGGTTATTAATAATCCGGTGATTGACCAGAAATTGGATTTGACTACCCAAGTGTTTTGGGATACAAATCCTCCTAGTCCGGCATTCCCACCAGCTAACTAAAATATCTAGAGCATGAAATACAAAATATTTAAATATCAACTTTATATAGCTTTACTGGCACTTGTTACTGTTTCTTGTAATGAAGGAAATCAGGTGGTTGACCAGATTACTGAAGACGTTACAAGAGGTGCCATTTTAAGACAATTAGATGTGTTATCTAATTCAGTTGCCATTAATAGTGCAACTAATGTCTTGCAAGATGGAGAGAACTTTTCTGTACTTCTTGAATTCCAAGATGATGAAGATGGAGCCCTTCTTGAAAGGATGGATGTCTTCTTAGGTTTTGATGATAACACTGATGATGGTGCAGAGAATAGCGTATCAGAAATCCTTTTTGAGAGTATAGCTGCTTCTCAGTTTTCTACTGGAGATAGAGGTTTGCCTACTTTCTTATACACTGCAACAGCACAACAGATGCAGTCTGCTTTAGGATTAGATAATAACCAGATTGGCTTCGGAGGTGATGACTTCGTTGTGAGATTTGAAATCTTCCTGACAGATGGACGTTCATTTTCTAATGATGATAATTCAGGCCAGATTACCGGGTCATTCTTTAATTCACCTTTCCTTACAAATGTACGTGTAGTATGTGCGCCTTCAGTACCTACTTCAGGTACATGGAACTTTATTGCTACAGATACATATGGCGATGGATGGAATGGTGCATTTCTTACCATTAATATTGATGGTGCAGATGCAGGTACTATAGAGAATTTGGACGGTGGTCCAAGTGAGCAAGCTTTTGACTTTGAAGTCCCAGCAGGAGCTCAGACTATTTCTCTTGTCTATACGGGCGGCGCATTTGATTGTGAAGTCCTTCTGACCGTTACATCGGCAAATGGCAACGAGGTTGTAAACGTAGGACCTAACCCACCTACAGGAGTTGAACTTTTAGATTATTGTCTTGATAACTTATAGAGAATAATTTAACATAGAAATTATAAGGGCGGTCAATTATTGACTGCCCTTTTTTTATCTCAGCCTGATTTGAAATAAAAGTTCTTTCTTGTGGACCTTCTTCGTAAAAGTTTCATTCAAGTTTTATAACAAATATCTATTTTACCTTGAATAGGGTTGCAGGAGCATTGTTATTTCCTATAAGAATGTAAGATTGGCCTCTTACTGAAAAGTGTTCTATTGACTTTGAGTTTTCTCCAATAAGCATGTCCGAAGAATAATCACTATTGTAATTTAAGCTTTCGCCATCAGATAAAAGCACCGTAGACAGATGATAATCAAGTCTTGGTGTCTCTACTTCTGTATTATAAATGTTCCCTACCAATACAATATCATTCTTTCCATCTTTATTTATATCCAGTTCAATACCATCTAGAATAGGTCTGAGTTGCGCTTGCTTGGGTAGAGGAGTTTTGGTAAATCCATCTCCTGTATTTGTATATAAATA
>CAZIMH010000308.1:0-3878 GCA_964540155.1 uncultured Saprospiraceae bacterium | reverse complement strand
CACATAAGTTTCATTAAAAATTCCAATCTCCTAAAATGTGCTAAGTTTTGGTGTCTAGCTCTTCTACTTTTGCTTCTATTCTGGTTTCCATCTTCTCCTTCAGCGCCTTGGCTTTTTTGATTTTTTCTTCGATGGCGGCCTTTTCTTTTTCAGTGGCTGCATTCTTAAGAGATACCTCGTTGGTTTTAATTTTATTGTCCACTTCTGCTAGCACTTCTTTTCTTTTCTGTAAGTCTTCAGCCTCTTCTGCTTTATCGAAAATGACGTTCTCTGGTTTAGTATCTTCAAGGACTGCCTTATTATTAGTTCTATACTTTTGAGGTATAAATACAGTCTCGCCAACCTGACGTTGGTTCATGAAATTAGGAGATACGATTTCTATACCAGCATCATGCAAGGCATCTATCACATGGCCTGTCAATTTAGACCGTGCACTGACGATTGATTTGACATCTTTCAGGAGACCATGTACCCTATAAACTATAGAGAAATCACCCAAGGACATAATATGGACAAATGGGTCTTCGAGCTTACAATCTTCAGCGGCTTTAAGCAGCGCTTCTTCTATTTTAAGTCTATTCACATCGTATCCTAATGAACACTCTGCATGAATAAAGGTCCCTGAAGACCTGGTCACTTTCACCGCGTTAGAGGATAGCGTCATATTAGGAAGGGAGGTGAGGTCTCTATCCACCGTTTGTATTTCTGTATGGAAGAGCCCTTGCTCAGTTACTCTACCGAAAACATCATCTACCTTGATAAAGTCTCCTGGCTTAAAGCTTCGTCTCATTTTCAGTGCAATGCCCGCTAGCGCATTACCAATGAAAGTCGTCGAACTTAGACCAAGAACGGCAGACAATACGATACCTATCAAGCTTGTTATCTGCCCTTTCTGTTCGGTTGGTATGGGAATAGCCAATATGATGCTAATAACACCCACTAATACGACTAGGAATAATACAATGCTTTTGATTAAACCGCGATCTGTATGCCCTTTGGATTGTCTCTCTAATAGCTTCTTAGCTAAGATATAAAAGACATAAAAGAATACGGCCGTCAGTACAGTCGGATACCATTTTTGGAAAATGCTTAGTAATATGTCCATGAAATTGGAAATGCGTTTGATTAAGGAGTACCTTGGAATTGAATGGTAAAGATATATGATTATCACCTTGCATAAAACCTGTTATTGTTAAACATTTAATTTATGACTAAAGAAGACTTGGTGACAGAAATGCAAAAAATTCTTAGTACGCGATTGGATGAAAACACCATTGCGCTCAATAGGTCTTATGAATCTATGACTGGAGAATCTAAAAGCAGTGCTGGTGATAAATTTGAAACAACCAGAGCCATACTCCAATCAGAACAGGACAGAATTAAGGCTCAAATAATTAAAATAAAAGCAGATAAATCTATTCTAAAGCACCTAAAGCTTAAAGAACATGAAACAATTCAGCTCGGGAGTATCGTAAATACTGAGGCTGGTGTATCCTACTTTGTAAGTATTGGTTTAGGTAAAATAAAGCTGAATGAAAAAGTTTGCTATGCCATCTCGCCTGTATCTCCTATAGGCCAGCTACTTATCGGAAGACAGGCCGGTGATTTGTTGACATTTAATAACAAAAGCAATACGATAACAACCGTTAAGTAAGTTCTAATTTCTAGTTCACTGGAACATTAATGCTGGGGTTGCTGTAGTTTTGTCTGTATCCAATATCACACTGCAATTATGAGACTAGCTTTTATCTGTATCGTATTTATGTCAATGGGTCTCAATGCCCAGACCCCTAATTTGGAATATGTAACTTCTGATGGCATGAAGAACTTATCTGATAGCAGAGGTGAAGTTATTTATTTAAGTTTCTGGGCTAGCTGGTGCAAACCTTGTATTCAGAATTTTAAGAAGTTTCAGCCCATCAGGGAACAATTAAAAGCAGAAGGTGTACGGCTAGTCAATATTTCTATAGATGAAAATCTATCTAGTTGGGAAAAGGCCGTGGAAAAATATGACTTCATAATAGGAGAGAATGGCTTAGCGAATGATATCAACAAAACTAAGTTAGACTTCAATATCACCAAGACACCGGATTATCATATTATAAATAAAGCGGGTGAATTTGTCTTTCTTTCCGATGATTACGATAGGGATATTGTTGCAGAGTTTAGGGCATGGGTGGCTGAGTTAGAATAGATGTAATCTTAGTCCACAATCATAAAAACGAACACAACGACTCCTATGAATAGGAGCATCCATGCAAATGACTTAAATGTCATCCTGTTTTCAGTGGGAAATCTCTCCATAATTATTTCGCTCCCACTAAACTTCTAACTCTTGGCCTAATCAAATCTACTTGCACAATGCTAAAAGAGGCTTTGTGTAAATACTCCTTTAATGAACTCCGTGCATTAGTTTTTTCAGCAGTGGATTCAATGCCATTACTAGTAATCCCGCCGCTATAGGTACTACGGTAAATATGCCGAAGAAGGTTGCCAAAGAATACTGCTCCGTAATCTGGTCTATCATACCTCCAAGCGTATGTGCCAACTTATTTCCTATGGCAATAGCCAAATACCAGATTCCAAACATAAAGGCAATCATTCTAGTAGGCACTAACTTACTCAAGTAAGACAATCCTACTGGAGAAAGACAAAGCTCTCCAAGTGTGTGGAACAAATAAGCCCATACCAACCACATCATGCTCACTGAGGCCGTCTTAGCGCCTTGCGCAATAGACATAGATCCCATAACTAAGAATGCAAATCCAATACCTAATAAAATCAATCCAAATCCATATTTGAATGCGGCACTAGGATTATACTTACTCTCCCACCATCTTGAAAATAATGGGGCAAACATGATAATGAATAATGAGTTTAGAATAGCAAACCAAGTTGCTGGTACTTCAGTTCCCGTCTGACTGAACTCACTGTATAACTTATAACCAACTATCCCCCATACGATTACAAAACTGAAGGCGAGAATTATATTAGACAAACTTATCTTAGAAAATGTATTTCTAAAGAGACGTCCAAGGACCCAGGTAATAATTAATAGAGGCACTACTGTAACAAGTAGATCTATAACCTTAAACATAGTTGCTGAATCTCCTGTGAGTGCCCGTTGTGTATAGTCAGCTGCAAAGATGGGCATTGTTCCAGCTGCCTGCTCAAAAGCAGCCCAGAAGAACACCGTGAAAAATGCAAAGATGGCTACCGCAATCAGCTTATCCCTTACTATAGGTGTATATCTTGTAAATCGCATTAGCAGTACAACAAAGAAAAATACGAGTGCGGTTAATATGGTTACATTAGCAGCGGTCCCGTGGGTTCCTCCTGGCAATAACTCATGACCACCTATTTCATATAGAGGATCATTGAATATCCAAATGATAGATAGTATGGCAAAAATGGCAATCAGAATCTTATCTAATGCTGTAAATGGATTCAATTTATCTCCTTCTGGAACTATAATATCCTCTGGTTTCTTTGCTGTAGGTTTTGCTCCTATGTCACCAAAAATCGGTTGTGCAAACCAGAATTGTAGCATACCTAAAAACATAAATATTCCTGCAAGACCAAAGCCCCAACTCCAACTCACTTTCTCACCAAGGTAACCGCACAACATTATGCCTAGAAAAGCCCCAGCATTTACCCCCATATAGAATATGGTATAGGCGCCATCTTTTTTCTCAGGGTGCCCATCATACAATTTTGAAATAATGGAAGTCATGTTAGGCTTGAAGAAGCCGTTTCCGAGAATCAATAGTGCAATACCTATATATAGAGTTGTTGGCGTCTCTAAGGCCATGGATGCATGCCCTAAGGTCATTAGTAATGCACCGATTCCTACCGCATTCCTGTACCCTATCTTATTA
>CAZIMH010000307.1:0-3879 GCA_964540155.1 uncultured Saprospiraceae bacterium | reverse complement strand
GGTATCGAAAAACTCACGAACTTCAATTAAGTATACATAAGCACCGATTCGCAAATCCCCAGTTGGAATCCAGCCTTGGGTATTATCATTTACGTCAAGATTCAATCCTTCGAAGACTAACCCTCCCCATCTATCATAGACGCGTAAGTCATATTCCACCTCACCATCAGCATTGTCTTGAGTTTGTAAATAGAAAGCTCGATTGCGGTCATCTATAGCACTTTCCAAAATAATATTAGGCATGTAATATGCATCAGGCACAACGACAAAGTCTGCAAAAAATGAATCTACAACTGTACAATTATTGTCAGTCGTCAACGTAAGTACATAGGTTGCATCTATCTCTCCGTTAAGTGTAGGACTAGGACACGGATTACAACTTAAGCCAATATCTGGAGTCCATTCTGCAGTGACAAAATCTCCTTGGATAGAAAGTGGAAAAGCGTAATCTCTGTTTGCGATTACAAAATCAGAATCTACACCAAATTGTATTTCCGGTTGTTCTTCAAAAGCAAGCTCCAAGAAGTGAAGTAGCGAATCACACGATTGAAATCCATCAGTCAATGTCATTGATTCTGTGGTGTGAAAATGGCTGCCAGCTTCTGAATAATTTACCCCAAAGTAATCGACAGACTGTCCAGGGCAAAGTATTGTATCTAGAAAAGTAGGCCTCGGTTCAGGATGGAAATCTAAAGTAAGAAATGAATGCAATGAGTCACATCCACTGAGTAGATTGACCAAAGTATCAGAATAGAACCCAGCTTCTAGTATCCATCTATTTCCAAAAAATATAGAATCTCCAAAACATAAAGTTCTTACTCTATCTACTATCAAAATAGAATCCAAGGGTGGATTGTAATCTATGAACACTGTCGATGTATCTATACATGAATTCAAATCTTCTACGATAAGCGATACCTCTTTGATTCCCCGACCAGTGAACTCAAAGGAGACATTAGGTTCTGTCAAGACAGCCTCTCCATCTAATTCCCAGGCCCAGCGGATAACATCTGAAGCTTCTGCTGCGGAGGCATCGGTAAAATTGATAGCATCGAGATAACACGAATCAGTTATTTCATAACCAAAGTCTGATTCTAAATCAGGCAATCTGATTACTCGGAGTCTTGCGGTATCTGTACATCCTTCAGCATCCAGAACCGCAAGCAACCCTTCATATTCTCCTAACTCTGTCAAAATGACATCTATATTCTTAGCATTTATACCTGAAGAGTCCAATACCAATTGGCCATCAGGATCAAATACCGTCCAGCTATAATCTATAATCGTTCTATTATTGTCTATTGCAGTAAAATTGACCATACTGTCACCACATGCTCTTATGATATTAATAGGCAGTGTACTTGTGGAATTGTCTATTATCTGGTCATCTGCAAATAAATCTGCAGAGAGTTCTTTAATACAGGTTAAGGCATTAAACTGGAAATCTCTTCTTATTCTAGAAAGTAGCTCCCCATTCCTAAATTCTTCTACACAAACACCAACGATATATAGTCCTGGGGCTTCTGGCGTACCAGTTATAAGACCAGTGGTACCATCTATCTGAACAACTGGATTACCTGCCATGGGCGCCAAACTAGAAAAGCCTGGTCTAAATACAACTTCATCAAATGGAGGCGGGCAAGAACCCACTTGTGGATTAGGGCTCTCGCAAGGATCAGTTGCAGTAAAGTTAGGTGAGCCAGCTGTAAGCGGGTTGCAGAATGAGTATCTTATTTCATCCCCATCTACATCAGTGCACATCTGGCTTTGGTTAAGTGGAAAACCTGCGCAAATAAAAATAGGTGGAAACTCATCAAAGGAAGGACTACTATTTCCAGTTCTCTGAGCCAGAGGCGATATCACCAAATCAAATACAGCGCCCGCTTCATCGCCAAATATATTATTGATGCCATCATTCCTGCAGCACCTCTGGTAAGCGACCATATAATTTTGGTCTATTACAGGCAAGGTGAGTGTTTGCTCATAAAAAGCAGTCTCTACCGCTACAACTGATGAAGGAGGTTCTTCCCTACAAGGTTCATCTATGCCTTCTATATCTTGTAGTCCCCTTCTTGTTGAAGTATATCCTTCTACAAATTCCCAGCTTCCATCAGCTAATTGTCTGTAAACCCCAAATTGTTCTTGTCTCGCCAATGCTGCGCCTTGACCTACAATATCCCTGTAAAGATTGTATACCACAGTGATTGTGAATTCTGTAGAGTCAGCATTATATCTAACAAAACTATATGTGGCATCTCCACCAATGAGATGTGCCGCTTTTGTCTCATTCTGAACCAACAGGCAAACACAAATACATGCGATTGAAAGGAAAAATTTCTTTGGTAGAAGACTCATCTTTTAGATTACTGAGTTTAAAGATAGCATTAACAGATTTCTTATTGAATCTTTAGACACCTCAATTTAGAGTTACAAGTTTTCGAGACAATTGTTGTGTCTATAATCATGATTCTTATCTTTAATTTGGAAATAGTTGTTTTCTGAAACACTAATGTTGCCTAATTAATGCAAAATATCATAAGATTCATTTGTTATTTTCTCCTTTTAACGCTAGTATTTGGCTGTAAATCAAAAGCTATACTAACAGACCATACCAATATAGAGACAAGCATAAAGGCGCGGCTGATGAATCAACAAAAAGCTTGGAATGAAGGCAATATTGAAGAATTTATGCAAACATATTGGAATAGCTCAGAATTGACCTTTATTGGTAGTCGTGGGCCTACTTATGGTTGGCAGAAGACATTAGAGAACTATAGGAAAGGATATCCGGATAAAAAAGCCATGGGCAGACTGCACTTTGACATTATAGAAACGAGGGTCATATCTCAAGATGCCGCCTACGTGATAGGTAAATTCACCTTATTCAGGGAAAAGGATGAACCATCTGGTTATTTTACCTTACTATGGCGAAAAATGGAAAATCAATGGTATATCATCTCTGATCATACATCTGGTTAGTGAAGCGTAGTTTTCCCATATTTAAAAGTCTAGATAGATACAGTAAGCCATACTTCAGAGATGATTTATTTGCTGGATTGACAGTAGGGTCAGTTCTGATTCCACAGGCTATGGCTTATGCTATGCTAGCTGGATTACCCCCAATTTATGGCTTATATGCCTCTGTAGTACCCTTAATCATTTACAGTATTTTCGCTAGTTCTACCAAAGTCGCTATAGGACCTGTCGCTATAAGTGCACTTTTACTATTTTCAGGTATATCGGCTGTCTCTACACCTTTTACGGAGGAATATATCTCATTGGTGATCTTAGCAGGCATCGCTATAGGTACAATACAAATAGTACTTGGCATCCTCAGGCTAGGCTTTCTCGTTAACCTTTTATCTCACCCAGTAATTGCAGGTTTTACTTCAGCAGCTGCCATCATAATTGCAGGCACACAACTACCTGACCTACTGGGACTGACACAAGCACAGGCTGCTGAACCACTGCATAATTTTAGTCATGTCATTAAAAATTTGGGTTCTGTAAAATGGAGCACCTTAGGCATCAGCCTTACCTCTATCATATCAATTTTGGTACTTAAAAGGATAAATAAGAAAATACCAGGCCCTCTTATTGTTGTTGTTATAGGGATTATTGTGTCCTATTTTTTCAGCTTTGAAAATTCAGGCGTTCAGGTAGTTGGCGTCATTCCGAAAGGACTTCCGCAATTGGTATTTCCAGAGTTTGATGTAGATAAGCTTTTGTTGATTTTACCTACGGTATTCACTGTCACTATTATTGGAATAGTAGAAAGTCTAGGAATTGCAAAAGTGTTAGAATTGAAGCACAAAGATCATGTGCTAAAGCCAGATGCAGAATTAATGGCGTTGGGGTTATCTAAGGTAGGAGGTGCAT